>CAYUMT010000058.1:0-11059 GCA_964446015.1 Hadarchaeota archaeon (SeqCode) | reverse complement strand
ATCTCAAGCAAGCTATCGACCTTGGATGCCTGTACTTTTTTCCCATAAGGCTGGAAAGCAATTGAAACCTGATCCATCCGGGTAACCTCAATATGGTTAAGACGGTGAAACTTAAGACCTTAAGTAAGATTGTTCGGTAACGGGCTCGCCCCAACTGCTTCAAAAACCAACCATCAGCTTCGTAGTCATCTTCAGAAGCTATGTCTGAACTTTCACAAGGATAAGTCAACTCAACATAGGTTGCGATAAGAATTCGGATGTAAACCCTTATGCTCAACTTATGTTAAAGTTGGGCAGACTTGCGTTTCTTCTTCGAAAGCTTGATTAACAGATCAAATGCATTTTTCTCTTCCTCGACTGGTCTAGTTCTAATCAGCCCGGATTTCTCGGCCTCTTTGAAAAGTCCATCGCCGTTTTCCGTGCGGATTATGATCAAGCTCCAGTCGCTTAAACCCAAACCTCCTGCAGATATATCAGCAAGCTCGGCTGAGAAATCCGTACAAGGCAGACAACCTTTTCGAGCGTACTGCTTTGCCTCGGCTAAGGGGATGGCTTTCGTGTCGCCCGAATTTGTCGTTATCAGTACTTTGCCTTTAATGTTAACCTTCTTGATATCACGTAAGCTGACGCCCAATTTCTGTTGAACGTGCTCTTCCATCAACCCCTCATAAGTGAAGGCCTCGGTGCACATAAGCCCGATCTTAAATTTTATTTTGTCTACATACTTTTTCAGTTTGGCTGCCTCCATTTTGCGGATAGAGTGGATCTGACACGGAGTGCCCACAAAGGCTAAACTTTGCCTTTCTTTAATGGCCTCCGGCAGTACAAGCAGGTTTGGAGAATAAGTATAACGTGTTCCAGCGCACTTTAAAAAATCCTCATGGGTGGTCGCCAAAATTGGTATTGGATAGAAGGCCTTCTCCGAGCTGAGCCCGGATAAAATTGCACCGTCAATAATCCCATTTTGTAAAGCAAACGTTAGGAGAGCTGTGACCACTCCGCCATCTTGGCAACTCTGCATCATATTTTTATCGGTTGTCTGGGCGAGAACGACACGTTGATAAATGCCAAATTCTTCGTCAGGCTTTCTTTCTCTTCCGAAAACCATTTTTTCTAATTCGGCCCACGACCAAGAATATCGTGGACAGACGCGGGGACAAATCCCGCATACCTCACACTTCTTCACAAGCTTTGGCTTTCCCTCGGAATACTCCAGGCACCTAAAGGGACAAACGACAACACATGCACCACAACCCATGCAAATATCTTTCAGGACGACCTTTTCTAAGAGAGTCTCTTCAAAACTTAATTTAGGAAAGCTCATGCCCATTCCTCCAACATTTTATGTCGTTCTTATTGTTAATTTGGGCTTAAAATAACTTAAGGTCCTGATAAATTAGGTATCTCCAAATCTAACTATCAAAATCCTTTCGCTGACCCTTTATTAACAGATCAAACTTCCTCAAAATCCCAGATTTTTCTGGGAATTCATTTCGCTTACTTAAATCAGCGATCCTACCTTATCCTTCAAAATATCTTTGGGTATCATCGCATGTACCCCATTTAAATCGCCTACAGCTTGGGTTATCCTGAAGTCAACACATAAACTGCAAAACACGTAGGCTTCATCTTTATCGAAGCCTTTACCAACTAAGAATTCAATGGCATTTCTCAGCGCAATCTTAAGGGCTTGATCTAAATCGGGGGCAAATCCCATAAATATAAAATTCTCCTTTGTTTCGGCCATTGGCCACTTTATCTTGAAACCTTTTTTAACGTTTAATTGTATCAGCCCGCGCAGACAGGTCTCCAGGGCTGTACTGTCTACTTCTCCGTCCCCCTGGCAGGCGTGTCCATCCCCTATGGAAAACATGGCTCCGTCTATATGGATAGGCAAATAAACCTTTGACGATGCAACAAGCTCTTTGTTATCTATGTTCCCCCCGTGAGGGCCCAGAACCATGCTCGAAATCCTTCCTTCGGTCGGGACCACCCCTATTACCCCAAAGAATGGCCTTATCGGGATCTTTATATCCGAAAATATCGCCAAACGCTTCTTGGAATCGATGGGCACACATTTAGCAATTAGGTAGGGGTAGTCCTCTGGTATAACCCCTTCATCAGGGAAAACTAAGTTAAACCCATAACCTACCCAAGGCTCGATTTTTATCAGTGATATCTCAAGGGTGTCATTTGGGCCTGCCCCCTCCACATAGATGGGCCCAGTTAGCACGTGAGGACCTGGCCCTTTTTCCTTAAATTTCTCATAAATCTCGATTAACTCTTTAGGGACCCTACTTCCGAGCTCCCTGATGATCTCCGGGGTTCCCAATTGAGCCGTATAAACGTCAATTGTGTCACCACTTTTAACCCTGAGAACTGGTTTCAGGTTTGAATCGTAATATCCCCAATGCACCGTCTCGGGCGATACTTTCAGTAAATGCCTCATTCAACCCAATTCATTTATCAATTTTTAAATAAAAATTTGGGGTCGCGGACATCACAGGGTAAAGTTCTGACGGCTCCACCCAACATGGCGAGTGGATACGTGCTTGGTAAGGTATAAATAGATAATAAAAACGATGGAAACAGGGTGAAGTTTTGGGTTCCTATGATGTAGAAAAAATAAGAGCCTTTATTAAAAAAACCGTTGAGAGGATGAGAACTGACCCCACATTTGGAATCAACCACAACATGGCAAGTACTCGACACGTCTCCGACTTCGTCTTGGAGGGAAGGGTCCGAAACCATGTCTTCATGTCCGACGAACCTCCAATCCGCGGTGGGACAGATAAAGGGCCTTCACCACTTGAGTACTTTATAGCTGGCTTCGCATTCTGTCAACAAGCTATTTTCGTACTCTACGCTGCTAAGCTGGGAATTCAGATAGATTCATTAGAGATAGATGCTGATGGGGTGGTCCCAGGCCGTGGCCAACATGGTTTTGGGGGCTTTAAGGCTGGAATGGAAGAGATAAACTACCAGATACGGGTAAAGAGCAAGGAAAGTAAGGAATCCATTATGAAGCTGGTGGGGGCTGTGGAAAAATATTGCCCAGCCCACAACACATTGAAGGATCCGCCCGCCCTCAAACGGGAAGTTATCCTTAACGGAGAGAAGATCGGATAAAATTCGCTCTATACTTAAACCTACGGAGTTACGCGTAGCGTTTGCGCTATTTTCCACGCGGTAGTTCAAAAACGTAAATGGACGAGAGCTTGGTCATAAATTAATTAGGATATCGATATCCCTTGTTTAAGCCAAGATCCTTTGTCAATTCTATTAATTTTGGCTACTCCTCGAACGCTACCACCCTGCAAACACTGGCATCTCCCCCAACAAATTTCCAGGGAAACGCGCCAATTTTTATCCTGGTATTCAAAATTGAGTCGATATCGCCGCCTACATTTTCTACAAATAGAATTTCATTGGGTAGTAGAGTTCTGTGCATAATTTGCCAATCCTCATCTGAAAAAACTTCACCAAGAGGCTTTCCAATCTTTTTCTCAAATTGTTTGACCATATCTGGCCTCAACACCCTAATTGGTGTATTCATGGGGTGATCCGCACTGCTGCAATCGAACCCTATCCACTTCAATTTCCTCTCAACAGCCCATTTGGCAAATTCCCTTCCAGCACCCGGATGCTTACAGAAATAGACCGTTTCATCCGGACTTGAGCCGTTAAAGTAGTAATGGTGGAAACCCGTGTGCATTATCAGGATGTCACCACTTCTAACTTCCATCTTTTCGGTTATATGGTGGGGTTTTATAACATCGAACTCTCCGACCGAATCACTTACATCAACGATAACACCGTCACCGAACAGCCTTTCCAAAGAGATGCTTGCTATATCCTTGCCGCCTGAGACGAAATGAATTGGGGCATCGATGTGAGTGCTGCAATGCATCGTTGTTTCAATTTTTTGTGTAAATGAAGCCCCCCTTGAAATTCTGCTCACGACGCTTACCACAGGGGAGGGATTTATTGGGAATGGGGGAGCCATTGCGCCCCAGGGTTGCGTCAAATCAATAAGTTTCATCCTTATGTCTCCCTTCCCTAATCAGCTTTCATCTATTTTTAACTTGAGTTCTTGTACAAGATTTTGTTCCACATAAATAGGAGTAACATAACTCTTAATCCTCTATTTTAACATTCAAAAGAGCTTAAATCATTAAACATGAAATAGTTATTTTAATTAGCCTGAAATAATAACGAGGATGATATCGTGTTAAAGCCGGAAAAATTTGTTGAAGAAAAAGTCAAATGGTTAAAAGAAGCTATTGGAGAAAAGACTGTTGTATCTGCCGTTTCAGGCGGCGTAGATAGCTCAGTAACTACGATGCTCGGACATCTGGCTGTGGGAAAAAGATTGACCGCGGTATTTCTTGACGATGGTTTAATGAGGGAAGGCGAACCGCAACAAGTTTATGAGCGTTTTCGACAGCTGGGAGTAAATATCAAAATTTACTATGTTGGTGATGAATTTTTCCAATCCCTGAGAGGTCTAGCTGAGCCGGAGGAGAAGAGGAAAGCCTTCAGGGAAACGTTCTATCAAGTTTTAGCTAGAATTACACGCGAGCTAGGCTCGGAGTATTTATTACAGGGTACCATAGCCGCTGATGTGGTTGAGACAAAAGGTGGAGTGAAAACCCAACACAACGTGCTAGAACAGATCGACATCAACCCGCTGGAAAAATACGGCTTCAAAGTCCTAGAACCCGTCAAGGACCTCTACAAAAATGAGGTAAGGGCAGTAGCGAGGGCGCTAAATTTGCGACCTGAAATCGTGAGACGACCATATCCTGGACCTGGTCTTTCGGTAAGAATCGTTGGCGAAGTGACTCCAGAAAGGGTTGCTATGGTTAGGAAGGTAACTAAGATCGTGGAGGAAGAAACAAAGAATATCAAGTGTTTTCAGGCATTTGCCGTTTTGATGCAAGATAAGGCAACTGGGGTGACTGAAAAGCGTGGCAGAAAGTACGGCGAAATAATCGTCATTAGGGTCGTACAATCCAAGGACGCTATTACAGCTAAAACGGTACAATTGCCGTGGAAGACTCTAACGAGAATCGAGAGGAGAATAAGGAAAGAAAATCCTACTGTGACGCACGTCCTCTACGACCTAACGGGAAAACCTCCAGCGACAATAGAATTCGAATAAGTGGGAAAGAAAGGTGTAGAATGATGACAAAGTTGCCCATACTAAAGAAAGCCCTCGAAAACGCTAAAGTCGTTAAAATGGGAAGATATGAGTATTTCATCAATCCATTGCAAGGTGTAGAGGCCCCTCTGGAGTCGAAATTCCTTCAGGAAATCAGCAGGAGAATATCTGAGATCGTTGGCTCAAAAGTCGACAAAATTGTGGCCATCGAGGCTATGGGCATCCACATTTCAGCATTAGTTTCATCGATGAGTAACATACCTCTTGTGATTGTTAGGAAGAAGAGATTCAACCTACCGGGTGAATTGGAGGTCGTTGTGGAAAAAAGTTACAGGAAGATAGCCGGGGGAGAGAGGGAGGATAAGTTCTACATAAACTCAATCAAAAAGGGTGACCGGGTCCTCGTCATTGATGATGTCATCTCAACTGGAGGTACCATGGCTGGCATTGTAAAAGGTTTGTTAAAAACTGGTGCCGTTGTTAAAGATGTAATAATCGTTATGAACCGTGGAAACGGCCCGGAGAGGATAAGAAGAGAGACGGGATGCAATGTAAGGACGCTTGCTGACGTTGACGTACATGATGGAAAAGTCCATATTTTGAGAATTGACGGATGAAAATTTTGAGTTGAAGGGATATTTGCAGAAATTTTTCCACATAAGTGCTAGACAATTACAAAAAAAAGCAGTGGCTTTTAATTTTGGTACATTCATAAGGTTTAAGGTGATGAATTGTCCGAAACGATTCTGTTGAAGGACGGGGTCTTAGTAACGATGGACAAAAAGAGAAGAATTTTCAAAAAAGGAGCTGTCGCGATAAGAGATGATAAAATAATTGATTTGGGCAAAACAGAATCTTTACAAAAGAAATATAAATTTGATAAAAAGATAGACGCAAAAAGAAAAGTAATAATCCCTGGCCTGATAAACACGCACCTGCATTCTGGACTTATACGTGGCACTGCAGACGATATGGAAGTTGTAAGCTGGTTAAAGGAGAAAATCTATCCAAAACACAAAGTGTTAACTCCAAAGGATGCTTACGTTGCGGCACTTCTAAGTTATTGTGAATCAATTAAATCGGGGACCACCTGTGTCCTAGATATGTACCGTTTCATGGACAAATGTGCCGATGCAGCTGAAGATGCGGGTATCAGGGCGTTTCTATCCCCCATGGTCGCCGGTCTTCCTGAGTACGATTGCCTTGAAAAATTCGAGGATAACGAAAAGCTCATCAAGGAGAGGAAAACAACCCCAGAAGGACTGGTAAAAATATGGTTTGGGTTTGAGCACACCCTTTGTTGCGCGGATGACCTGCTCCTAAAAATAAGGGAAAGCGCTACGAAATACAATACTGGCATCCACCTGCACTCAAGTGAGGATTTGGAGAGAACAGGTTTAGTGAGGAAGAAATATGGCGCCTCCCCTATGCGGGTCTTATACAACTTTGGACTTTTGGGCCCGAAAGTGGTGATAGCGCATGGAGTTTGGTTGAATCATGAGGAAATTCAATTGTTGACAAAGACATCGACAAACATTGCACATTGCCCGGTTTCAAACATGAAGCTGTCGTCCGGAGTGGCCCCGGTCGTTGACCTTCTCAAAGCTGGAGTTAATGTTGGGCTTGGTACAGATGGGCTAAAGGAAAACAATAGTCTTGACATGTTTGAGGTAATGAAAATAGGATCTTTGCTCCAAAAGGTAAACAGGATGGATCCAACGGCTTTGCCTGCCGATCAAGTTCTGGAGATGGCTACCATAAACGGGGCAAGGTCCGTGGGATTGGAAAATGAGATAGGCTCAATAGAGGTCGGAAAAAGGGCAGACATAATTATTTTAGATTTCCACAAGCCACGCCTCACTCCCGTGCTTTTTGACGAATATTTCAACGTGATTTCGCACCTAGTATACGCAGCGCACGGCGACGATGTGGATACCGTCATTGTAAACGGTAAGGTAGTGATGGAAGGAAGAAAATTGCTGAACGTTGATGAAGATGAAGTAATCGAAAACGCGACAAAAACTACTTTCGAGCTCTTAAAGCGAAGAGATTCTGCGAGAAATATTTAAAACTGAACTAGATCACGCCCGAAAATTTTGGTGTAAATTGCAAGCGGGAAAGCTGTCCGAGCAAAGTCTATACCATATCCCTTAAACTAAACAAGCCCCAGTTAAGTTTTTAACGTATCAAAATCTACCGTTTCAACAACGGAAAGAATTGGGAAGTGTAAAGATGATAGGGCTAAAAGGAGGACAGCTAAAAATTCTAACCAAAAGACAGATTTACGATATCCATCAAGCAACGATGGAGATACTGGGACGCGTGGGCGTGCGAGTTTATGAACCTAACGCTCTAGATCTTCTCGTAAAAGCTGGCGCCGTGTTGGATGAAAAAACCAAAAGCGTCTTGATTCCAGAAAGCTTGGTCAAAGAGTCCATCAAAAAAGCCCCGAGTAAGTTCACGCTACATTCCCGAGAGAAAAAATACAAGGTGAAAATTGAAAGGAAAAGGGTATATTTTGGGCCAATGATAGGCCGCAAGCAGATTTTAGACCTCGAAACGGGGCGACCGCGACCTACCAATCTGGATGATGTTGGAAATTTGGTAAAATTGACCGATGCGCTGGAAAATTACCGCTTGATCCATAGCGGTGCCGTGATGCCACACATCGAGGGCGTCGCCGATAAAGTGGCACATGTGGTGGGCTATCTAACTAGCATCAAAAATACCTCAAAAGTGATAAAGGCGACAGCGAGGGGAAAAACTAAGGCGAAGGATTGCCTGAAGATGGTTTCCATCCTTGCAGGAGGTGAGGAGGAAATGAGAAAAAAGCCCATGGTTTATACAACTTGCAACACGATCAGCCCGCTTCAACATGATAAGGTTATGACGGAGGGTCTTTTGGAATACGTAAAGATGAATCAACCAGTTGACATAACGCCCGAGATCCAGGCAGGAGCAACCGGGCCTGTGACCCTTGCGGGTGTTTTAACCCAGCAGTATGCGGAAATTCTGAGCGGCATTACCATAGCCCAGCTCGCGAGCCCCGGAGCCCCCGTATTCTGCGGTACCTGCTCGACCATCATGGACATGCGCAGGGGTCAAATAGCCCTTGGAGCTATCGAATCTGGATTGATAAATGTGGCGCACGCGCAGATCGCCAGATTCTACGGATTGCCCTGTAGGGGCAGCGCGGGCGATACTGAATCAAAGGTGATAGACGTACAGAACGGATACGAGAGGGCGATGAATCTGTTGCTGGTCGCCCTTGGCGGAATAAACTACATATTCTATCCTGGCACCCTTGAAACCGGCCTAACGATAAGCTTGGAGCAGTTGCTGATAGACGATGAGATCTGTGGGGCGATTTACCGCGTTTTAAAGGGCATTAAGGTTAACGAGACTACAATCGCGAAGGACATAATCTCCTCCGTGGGGCCCGGAGGTCACTACCTTGGGCAAAAGCACACCATCGACTATCTGAACACGGAGCATTACCTCCCGAAGATAAGCAGCAGGGAATCTAGGAAGGACTGGGAATTGGCCGGCTCGAAGGACCTTTGGACGGTCGCTCGAGAAAAGGTAAAGGATATCCTGAAGAGTCATGAGCCAAAACCGCTGGATAAAGAAGTGGAAAAACAGATGTCTGAGTACATAAAAGAAGTTGAAAAAAGAGAGGGTTGAGAAATAAAGCTAAAAATCTGATAACACCAATTCAAACTTTTACCAGCTGAAAGTCGTCTGCAAAATTAATTTTCAACTTTAAACTCAACGAGATGACTTTCTAGATTTCTTAGTCTTTTTAAAGTAATGGAAGTCAATGGCGTTCGGTTGAGGTTCACATATCTTCTTGTACAGCTCGGGTCTTCTATATCTCAACATGCCGGGAATGGATTTGTAGGGCTTTGGAATATCCATTCTCTGCGTGTGTTCCCGAAGCCACTTGAGCCTGTCCAAATCTAATTTTGCCGTGATAACGCCTGGCTTTTTGGATTCGGCTAACACTTCCTCTGGACCTACAATGGTAGCTAACCCATCCTCCATGCCGAACAAGTTCTGGGGAGCTATGACATAGACGTGATTTTCCGCCGCCCTGGCCCGCAATAAATGTCTCCAATTCTCGCCTATCTCGTAAACTGCGCCACCGATCGGGGCAAAGATTATGTCAGCTCCGTTCAACGCGAGAACTCTGGAAAGTTCGGGACACCAGAGCTCTGAACAAATCAAGAAGCCAAGATTTCCGTATTCGGTTTTCAATACAAAAAGTTCCTCACCTGGCGCAATGACTTTGTCCCCCATCAAAAATCTGTCGGTCTCGGGTGGATTCGGCTGTACGCGCCTGTAAGTTGCCAAAAGTTTTCCGTTCGGTCCGATCACCCTCTGAGCAAGGTAGAACACATTCTTGAGCCCCACTTTATTGTATTTTTCTGCTTTCTCAACGGCCCCTGTAATTACATAAACTCCCCTTTCTTTGGCTTTTGCAGATAGATCTTCCAAGGCTGAGTAAGCGGGTGGGCCACGATAAGGCCCCGGATAACCTTCAGGGAAGCAGATTATTTTCGCGCCCATGTCGGCTGCTTCATCGATATATTTTTTGGCAACGGCTACATTCCTTTCTTCACGATCTCGGTAAGTGAGAGGTTGAACTGCTGCGACGACTACTTCCACACTAACCACCTAAAGACTCTATTCTCTTTATTCAACATCAAACTCACTTTTATATTTCATTATTGGTTTGGGTTGGTTAGTATTTGGGCTAGTCCTCCTCAATCGTGCTCGGGGAGAAAGCTGGTGAGGTTTTGCGCCTTTCCTTCCAACTTTTAACTTTTTTGAACTCATCTTCCCATTTGTCAAAACCACGCTTGTAATAGAAGTAATCAAATGCATCAGGCTGAGGTTCCACTAAAAGCTGGTAGAGATCTGGCCTTCTGTCGTGAATTTGACCAGGTCTGCACCTCACCTTTAAGCTTTTTTCTGAATCAGTTAATGGCGTCAATAGTTCCTCGTCATAGAACCTGGCCCTTAGCATCTCCAGTCTATCCATATCCAGAGTAGCCGTTATTATCCCGGGCTCTGTAGATTGTGTCAAGGTTTCCTCTGGCCCAGCTATTATACCGACTCCCTTCTGGTGCTCTAAAAATAGGTTCTGCGTTATGACTACGTACAGGAGATTCTCCGCTGCTCGTGCCCTCGCTATCGCCTGCCAAGTCTTTAGCTTGTTGGGCCAGTCAAAGTTGGTAACGGCATGGTGTCCATTTACAGGGGAAAGTATTATCTCTGCGCCCATCAACATCTGAATCCTCGATATCTCAGGTACAAATATCTCCGAACAAATCTGTAGCCCTATATTCCCGATTTTGGTTTTCACGACCTCGATCTTATTGCCAGGTATAACATGCAAACGTCCCCCATGAAGATGCGCATTAAGACATTGGTGGTCTGGTTGTACCCTTTTGTAATTTGCCAGAATCTTGCCCTTCGGCGATATCAACTTCAAAGTGAGGTAATATGTATCCTTAAGCTCGGGATTTTCCTCTAAATTGCTGATGCAAACGTACACTCCGTATTCCTTCGCCTTTTCACATATTTTCTCAAATGGGTCAAACGGCAAATTCCCTCCAAAATCCAAGGGACCATTACAAGGCCCCGGGTATCCTTCGGGAAAACTTATTAATTGTACACCAAGTCCAGCTGCTTCTTCCATGTACTTTATGGAAGATTCGATATTTTTGTATTCTTCTTTCCATCTGTATGCGCGCGGCTGAATTGCGGCTACCTTTACCATCATTTTTTTAACCCATAGCCGTATTATGTATTTTACATTTAAAGTTATCTGAATTATTTTTGCGCGAAGCAATTCTGCAGAAACATCAATTATCGAGCAAAACCAAGAAA
>CAYUMT010000057.1:6783-11062 GCA_964446015.1 Hadarchaeota archaeon (SeqCode) | reverse complement strand
CGCTCTCTGGGCTTAGATCGCAGGGACAATTTGAAATTGCCACTATACAGTCCATATCCGCCCTCAGGTCTACAAAATCTCCACGCCGAGATTTTGAAAAATCAATGCTGTAGGTACCATCGTCTTGTATGGGACAGTTCATGAAAATGTTCAAGTTCATAGGGATATCCTTCCTTTCAATCCCATGAGGAGCAAGGGCCTTCACGAAGTTATCGGCGCAACTGTGGTGCCCCTCAGCATCGTATGTCTTTTCGAACACCTCCGGGCTGCAATGTCCAATCAAAAGATCGTGAACGCCGCATGTATCTTCGATCATGGTGAACATTTTGTTGACATACTGGGAATAGAGGCTGTGACCTTTCTTGAAATAGACACTCTTGTTGTTTATTATGGTGCCCCCGACCCACAATTTCTCCCCTTTATCCTTGAGATTAAAGCAGACAAAGTCCACTACCTGCTGACCTTCAAGGTCGATGACACGTATAACTTGACCTTTTTTCATGGTGAGGCCAAGCTCTTTCCCCGAGAGCAGAACCCACTCATTAACGACCTTACCCTCAATCTCGCTTGCACTTCCTAATACCCGTATCTTTTTTGTATCCCGTTGTTGGAATTCCTCTCTATTGCTCAATTTCATTTCTCCCTTGTACTGATAGTTTCTAAATTGCTTTTAATCTGTAGGCTCTTCGATATTAGGTACTATAAGCGCCCCTGAGATTATGTCGTCTTTCGCCTGCTTGATCGTAGCCCTGAGGTCTGCTGGTATCACGCTTTCCAAATCATAGTAAGGAGCGATATCGGAACCACCATCAACTAATGAATATGTATAAAATTTGCCCCCAAATTCCCCATTGATAAGGTCTTCCGTCATCGCTATTATTGGTGTCGCGTGATACATCAGGACGCTGGTAAGCATTGTGTCCGGAGCCAACTCGTGTTGGTCTGCGGTGTCACCTATCTGATAGATTCCGCGTTCCTTGCAGGCCTCAATGCCGCCAAAACTCGCGCCTCCACTGTTATGGCTGATAATATCTGCTCCCGAGTCTATCATGGCCAACGTTGCCTCCTTCGCCTTTCCTGTGTCGATCCAAGTACCGAGGTAAGTCGTTAATACCCTTATATCTGGATTAACGGCTTTAGCCCCCAGCTTGTAACCTTCTATTATCCTAACGACATCCGGAACGGGCTCTCCTCCATGGGCGCCTATTATTCCTGTTTTTGACATTCCAGCAGCCAGCATTCCAGCCAAATATCCCGATTCATGAGCCAAGACGGCATAAACAGCTAGGTTGTGCGCAGTTTCGTATCCGTCGGCCCACGCAAAAGCCGTATTTGGATAATCCTTGGCGACAGCAAAAAGTGCATTTTGAAATTGAAATCCATGACCAATAATTAAATTATATCCCGCAGCCGCGTAATCTCTGATAACCCTTTCTTGGTCAGCATCTGAAACGGACTCGGAATAAGCGGTTTCAACTCCTAAATTCTTTTCAATGTAAAGTAAGCCTTCGTAAGCCATCGCGTTCCATCCCATATCAGCCACCGGGGAACTCATCACAATGGCCACTTTTACTTTCTTTGTTGGTGCAGGAGCAGGAGAAAGAGCCAGCACACATACTCCTGCAACTGCGACTATAATTACTATAACGGCTATTAACCCAATTATTCCCTTTTTCAAGCCTCTCCCTTAGAAGAACGGCTATTTTGATGTTATATAAATATTTTGGTGATCGGTTCTGCGCTAATTTTAAGGCATAATTTAACATAGTGGTTATTGCTTTTGGAGCTGGCTAGGCTGGTGGGGTGAAAAAACCCTGAGGTGATAAGATGAACCCTAAATGTCCAGCCTGCGGAGCACCGCTGCAATTGAAAAGGCATTGAGGCGGGCAAAGGGGGAGGCTGGCTTCTCGCCCGACATCGTCGTGACCGACGGGCTCAACGCCTATGAACGAGGGGTGAATGTGCTCGGCAGGCGCACGAGGCACGTCCGTGCCCACTTCGAGGGGAAGCTGATCCCTTATGGAAAGGGCGTCGTTCTGCTCAGCAATAACCGCATCGAGCGCTATCACTCGGAGATAGCGCCGAAGATCCGCTCCATGCGGGGCGTCAAGAATCTGGAGAAGGGCGACCGCTTCTTCCAGGTCCATAACTTCTTGTATAACTTCTCCAAAAAGGGCAGGCTGAGTCGAATTCTAGGCCATCTCGGGCTGAAGCCGAACCCGGATGGATTGACGAAGTTATTTTACATCGCAAAGAATTTTTGAACCGAGGCGTCCGGCCCAATCGGGCTGAATAACAGCCAACGGATATCCCACGCACATAAAATTTTGCCTTGTAATCGCTTCACAACCTGGTGATCGCAGTACTCTGTTCTATCTTTTAATTGTTAGACTTACCTTGGAAAGTCCCTGAAGTACACCTCCGCTGGGAATGAATACCCAATTCCTTGATGTGGCCGCACATAGTTCCAATGGCGCACGAACTTTCTCAGATCGTGCCCAAACTTCACGCCCCCGTATTCGAAGGCCTTGTGGAAGGCCTCGACTTTTCCTATGGTCGTCGGGCGACGCTTACTTGCCACGATGTGCTGTACGCCTAATTCTCTCAATGTTTGAGTGAACGCGCTCTCATCATGTTCTTTGCCCTCCTTATCTGCGCAGTAGAACTGGGTCCCTTGGTCTGTCAGCACTTGCTCCGGAAACCCATATTTCTTGCCGCACCTCGTGAACAGCTTCAGGGCGTGCTCCGTCGTCAGGTCGTCCTCAAAATCCATCGATTCTGGAACGAACCTGCTGTGGTCGTCCAGGTAGGTCAGCATCCAGTTGTCATTTGGCATAAGCTTGAAATCCGCCTGCCAGAGGCTGATGACATGAAAGAGCTCTTCCACGGAGGGACCTAACGGCCTTCTCCCCCACCCATCCTCCCCAAAGGGGAGGTGATAAACATCGACCCATGAAACTAGATGGATAGGTGCTGGCTCGGTAGCCCCGTCCTCAAACATGGTCCTCGAGACCGAGAGGCTGATAGGGGCTCTGCGACGGCTCGTCATCCTGTGCCCTAGAGCACGAATGGATGTTTGCCGTTTCACCGGGCCAGCACCCCATAACCAAACGGAGGTGGTCTAATGTATGTCGGAATTGATGTGCATAAAGAGTATTGCTTGGCCGTCGGCCAAGATGGCGCCGGCAGAAAAATGAGGGAAGTGAGGTTCTGCAGCACCGGGCCAGAGCTCCAGAACTTCGTTGAATCCCTCGAGCAAGGGGACGAGGTGGTCATAGAAGCCTGCGGGATGTGGACGCACATCTACGATGCGTTAACGGAACACGGGATCAAGGTGAAGCTCGCCCACCCGCTAAAGACCAAAGCCATAGCCAGCGCCAGGATAAAGACAGACAGGATAGACGCGAATATTCTGGCCCACCTGCTGAGGTCGAATCTCGTCCCAGAGGCGTGGGTTCCGCCCCAGCCGATAAGAGAGCTCAGGTCGATCACGAGGCACAAGGCTGGTCTCGTGAAGCTTCAAACCCAGGTGAAGAACGAGGTACACGCCCTTCTGGCCAGAAACGGGATAAGGTATGAGTTCAGTGACCTGTTTGGAAAGGCCGGATGCGAGTTTCTGAAGAGCCTTGAGCCTAGGTTGAAACAAACTGACTCGGTGATTCTCAGAAGCTGCGCAAGCGTTCTGGCCCAGTTGGGCCCAGAGATAGAACGGATCTCCGGCCACATAGCTTCGGTCGTGAAGGAAAACGAAGACGTGGAGCTACTGATGACGATTCTGGGCGTCGACGTTTACTCAGCTGCACTAATCGCCGCTGAGATTGGAGACATCCGACGGTTCACGACGTACAAACAGCTGTGCTCCTACGCCGGAATAGTCCCGTCTGCGCGCAGATCCGGAAAGACCGCTGTCTATGGGCACATAACTAAGCAGGGAAGCAAATGGTTGCGCTGGATTTTGATCCAGATAGTAAACCAAGTGGTTCGCCGCCCCGGAAGATTGCATGACTTTTACGTCCGGATGGTGAGGCGAGGGAAGGGGAAAAACGTTGCACGAGTGGCGGTAGCGAGGAAGCTGCTCCGTGTGATATGGTGCATGCTCACACGGAGGGAGCCTTACAGGGAGAAAAACGAGAAGCTGACCATTGTGAAGTACCAACGATTGCGCAGAAGGGCGAGAGAGTATCCGACCACTTGGAATGAGATCGTCAGGGAGGTGGAAGAACAGGAATGAGAAGTGGGTAGGTTTTTAGGGAGGTGAGGAGATGTAGTTGCGAAGAGC
>CAYUMT010000057.1:0-6683 GCA_964446015.1 Hadarchaeota archaeon (SeqCode) | reverse complement strand
TCTTTCATGGATGCGAAGAGCTCTTTCATGGATGCGAAGAGCTCTTTCATGGATGCGAAGAGCTCTTTCATGGATGTTTGAGTGCATTCTCTCGAACCTGCGTTTGCCCCATGTTTTTCTCACAAAATCAATGGGTCGGTTCACTCCTCCCTCGACGAGGATTTGGTAGATTGAATTATGGCTTATCGGCCGAACTCCATCGGGTTCGACTTTCCGGATGTACCGTTCGATTCTGCACGGGCCCCAGTTGATCTTGTTGCCACTCCAACCCTGCCTGCGCTTTTTCACACAGAACCATCTCATCTTGAGGTTCTAATCGGGTACTTTGCTAATAAGTCCAAGAACTAAGATAGAACGTGGGCAAGCTAAATAAACCATTCAATCTGCGAGCAGGATAATAAGGAAAACAAAGTTCGTCAAGTTCTGTGTCAAAAAACTTAGCCTTTTTCATATGGGATGGTTAATGCCGATGGCGCGCCAGCTCTTTTGTATGCCGCGGCTATAATAACAATTGTGATAACATAAGGAAGCATCACTAAAAATTGATAAGGAATCGCAAACCCTACAGCTTGCAGTCGTAATTGCAGGGAGTCTATGGTGCTGAACAAGATGGTTCCTAAAAGGATTCTAGATGGAACCCACTTACCAAAAATAACGATTGCAATAGCTATCCATCCGCGTCCAGCGCTCATGCCTTCAGTAAAAACTCCTAATTCAGCAAGAGGCAGGTAGGCGCCACCCAGTCCAGCCAACGCTCCGCAAAGAATAATACACAAATAACGAACGTTGTATACATTTACCCCCAAACTGTCTGCGGCTCGAGGGTTCTCTCCGACGGATCTTATTTTAAGCCCTATTGTGGTTTTAAATAAAATGATTGAGCTAACAGGTACCATTAAAAGTACTATGTAAACGAGAAGATTATGTTGGAAAAAAATGGGCCCTATAACGGGAATTTGACAAAGTAATGGGATTTGAATGGGTTTAAAACGCTCTATGGTGGGGGGAATTAAAAATATCCCGAAAACCACTCTGAAGAGGAAAGTGGACAGACCTAAACCGAAGAGTGTAATCGCGATCCCGGCGACTGCTTGATTGAGGCGGAGCCTTATGCTCATCACTCCCATAAGAAGGCCCAATAACATCCCCGTCATGATTCCTGCCAGTACACCAAACCAAATGTTTCCCGTGTAAAAAGTACCCATAAAGCCAGCAAAGGCACCCAAAATCATTGTGCCCTCGAGCCCGAGATTTAGTATTCCTGAGCGTTCAGCGAATAGTTCCCCCAGAACTGCAAAAAGAATAGGGGTTGCCATTCGAACCGCGGCGGCGAAGATGCTGATTACAAGTAAAAATTCTTCCATCAACTTTCAGCCCTTTCAATTAAAATTTTGCTACCCAACACGAAAAACACAAGTAAAGCCTGAATAACGATAATTAAAGGCGCAGGTACACCAGCCGTTCGCTGCATGTTTTCTGCCCCTATAATCATAGCGGCAAACAAAAAGGCCACTATGGCAGTATTGGCCGTGCGTAAACCTCCCAGCAATGCTATTATTATTGCATGCCACCCGTAGCCAGGGCTGAAATTTTGAGTCATAAAGTAATTGATGCCAATTGTTTCATTCATCCCGCCGAGACCAGCTAATCCCCCACTTATCAATGCAGTGACTAACAAAGTTTTAGGAACGTTTATACCGCCGTAAAGTGCTGCCCTTTCTCTCAAACCTACAGCTTTGATATTATAGCTCAAAGAGGTTCTGGACAAAAGTAAATAAACTATCGGTACAAATAGAACCGATATTATAAATCCCAAATGTAATCGTGTCCCAGGCAATATCTTTGGGAATCTGGCGGACATAGGAAGGATTGGTGTCTTGAGCAATGCTGATGCCGGGTCTTTTAAAGGGACGCTTACTAGAAAATTTATAATCCAAAAGGCGACATAATTCATCATGAGGGTAGTGACAATTTCATTGACCCTGAGCTTTGATCTGAGCAATGCAGGAATTGCGATCCAAAACATGCCTGCTGTAAAGCTAACGATGGCAACTAGTGGGAAAAATAAACCCGGATTCAATCCTCCAAAGTTGAGCCCGAAAATAAGGGCAAATAGGGCCCCTATGGTTAGTTGTCCCTCTGCTCCCAAATTTATAAAGTTACATTTGTACGCAGTGGTTACTCCCAAACTTGCAAGTATTAGCGGAGCAGTTTTTACCAAAACTTCGGCAATGGCATTTACACTTCCAAAAGCTCCGATTACGAGTGACTGGTAAGCTTGGACGGGGGTTGCCCCCGCTATGACTATCAAAATCGCGCCCACACCAAGGGCCATTAACACTGCTGAAATGTGGACAAGAAATACCTTTATCCGGATAAGTACCACCGATTTTCTTGGTATCACCATTAAATTTTCGCTATCAGTTAGAAATCTCGGGCTTGGTTTAAAAGTATTCTGTTATCTGGGCACAGGCAGAAGATAAATTCTTCACCTCAATCTACACAATTCTCAAAACAAAAGATATTTGAAAATGTTGTAAATCGAGTTGTGTCTTACCTGACGGATTTATTCAGGCTTAAGTTTTCTAATGCACTTCCCAATCCTGCACGGACAAATCTGGAGATTTCATGATTAAGATTTAATATGCAAAAAGCAACTATTCTTTGACACCAATGATTAAAAAAAACCGTAATCAGAAAGGACGGGTACCGCGACTCCATAGTTCTGATGCAGATATCGGAAAAGATTCAACAAATAGATGGTGTCGAAAAAGCCGCCGTGGTCATGGCAACTGAGAACAACAAGAAACTAATTGCAGATATGGGTTTACTGACCGATGAACTCAAAAATGCTGGAACCAACGACTTTGTAATCAGCGTCGGTGCCAAGGATGAAACAAGTTTAAACGCAGCAATATCAACAGGATCGTTCGTTTGGAGAAAATCCGGGTGAAGCAGACGGTGAAACTGAGCCTGCTCTGGGACGCCGAAAAACGCGTTTTCCACGCGGTTGAGAGCCTCTTGGGCGAAGCCCACGAGATGAACACCCTGCTTCCGATGGTGGATTACGTCCGGGTTAAGGTTCAAAAGCTGTTCGCAGATCGGGGAGCGGATCCCGTGATAAGGCCCCAAGAGAGCTCGACGCCGAGAAAGGGTCTGAAGTACCCGGCGTGGAGAGAGCACATCACCAAGTACAAGAATCTCGGATACGAGAAGTGGAGGGATGAAACTGGATACGGGAAGAGATTTCCGGAAGAGCACACCATAGGTGCGCTGATCAACAGGTTTGGTGATGAAATCAGAGCGAGATCGGATCGGCCTGCGTCGAGACTTTTGCGTGCGAGAGTCGTACTGCACAACTTCTTCGCGGTCCTCTTTAACGGTTGCTCCATGGGCCCTGCTTGAACTTAGAGCTGTAGAAACTCGCCGTTCAAAACGCCGGACAGAAAGGCGCTCGATGAGGGCGCTCAGGAACGGCTGGTTATGAAAAAGTGCTCCCAAAACTCATAATTTTGGGATACTTCTACAGTACGTATTTAGCTGTTTAGGACCTTGACCGAAAAATTTTTCGAAAGTTCTTTCTAAATAAAAATGGCAGGCTGAGGTGGTGGGGGGACACAAGGTCGCTAAATGACCTGCCCCGACTGCGAAAAAACTTCGAAAGCGCGTGGTGAAGCTCGAAAAGCTAGTCGCCGAGCAAGACAAACTAATCGCAGAACTGAAGCGCCGGCTGGCGCTCTACGAGAACGCGCATGTGCCACCCTCTCAGCGAAGGTATCCAACGCGCTGCAACGGCGGCAGTCCTCGCGTAGGCAGGCGGTTCCCCGGCAGGCCAAAGGGCCACCCCGGTCCCAAGACCGAACGTGGTGAAGAAGCCGAGGTGGAAAGAATGCCCGCGATGTGGGGCTCCCCTCCGAAAGCCAACTGTGGTGAAGCACCACATCGTCGAACATGGAGTGCTGGAATTTAAAACATTGAAGTTCGTAAATCCAATACTTAAAACAATGAAATAAAATTTTTACACGCTTTGTAAAAGGCTCAGGACGGTTACTCTAAGATTTTTGTTATACTAGGAATATATCCTACATACCCATAAGTTGATGTAAAGTAAACCTTCCAAGTTAACGCTTGTGGCCCAAACACAAACTCTTGACCACTCGATTGCGATATTTTCTGTTCCTGAAAGGCGATTGAGATCATACTGAACGATGGCTGCTGCGTTCTAACGAGAAATTTGAACATTCATCGGCCGATGAAGAGACTACCTACTAACAATGGAGGCTGAGGACTTGGGCCGGAACTGAACCCGTCAGATCGAAGCTGTGTAAAGTTTCGCGGGTTGGGTGTTTATGCCTCGGTGAAACCTGCTCTTGTTGTACCACTTTCTGTACCACTGAATCTTGCCAAGCCAGTCCGGAAACTTCCTCAACAAATTGACGAATTCCTCAGCGACGTTTCTGATGGATCTGCTCGCCAAAAAACGCAGAGGGTTCTTGATGGAACTAGGGTCCGATACAGTTGAGGAGTGCTTGGTTGTCCTTGGATCACTCCGCAATCGCATTAGATTGGTTTCAGAGGGGATTGAACGAAGGGCTAGCGAAATCGAGGAGACGAAGTTGCTTATGACTATCCCGGGAGTGAGCCACTGCCACAGTTCATCCTCTCGCTTCGCCCTGAAGAACTTCCAGGCCTTTCTTTCACGCCCGTATCCGTTGAGGCTGTAGGCCTCCAAAACCCCGTTTATCGAGGTTCTGGAGAGGCAGATCCTCTGAACGCACGTGGTCAGCTTTTCCCTCATGAACTTGGGGAGGTTAAACAGCGCCTGCTGTATCCTCGCCATCCCCCAGCCGAATGTTGTCCTTAACGCGACGATCGAAGACTCGACTTTTTGGGTGATTTTTCTCTTCTTCGGTCGTCTCGGCAGGTCCCTGAAGCTCTCCCTTCCGCGGTGCTTGGCCCGCTTGCACCACTTCCAGACTGTTTGCCTGCTAACTCCGAAAATCTTTGCCACTACTTTTTTACTCAACCCCATCCTAACCATATTCGCCATCTGGCGACGCTGCTCAGGCCTGAGTCTGATTGAATCATCTCCGGTCTTGCAGCCTCCGCCGGATGGCCCCGGCACTACAACGATGGGGATGTTAACTTAGAAAGTTTACTTAACAGTTGAATAAAGCTTTTATAATTCTTGGCAAAATCTAACAGTGATAAAATGAAAAAAGATATTAAGCAAGAAATAGATTCCGCAAACGAAGAGGCAATTAACAGGATTAACTCTGCCGAACCTGTATTGATCGACATTTCATCTGCTATTGAGGTAATACCGGGGATGACCAAGAATACAATTCTACATGCAGGACCACCAATTGAGTGGAAGAAGATGTGTGGGCCGATGAGAAATGGCGTAATATGTGGGGTGCTTTACGAAGAGCTTGCAGACACGCCAAAGGAAGCAGCCGAAATTGTAGAGGCCGGAGAAATCAAACTATCTCCATGTCATGAACATATGGCCGTAGGTGGTATGACGGGGATTACAACTGCATCGACCCAAGTGTATGTTGTTAAAAATGAAACTTATGGAAATGCGGCCTATTCCTACCTACACGAAGGATTCCCGTTGAATATGGGCATAGGTTTCGGAAGCATCGAGTACGACGAAGTCATCTCTCGCCTACATTGGATAAAAGATGTACTTGTTCCGATTCTGAAAGTCGGAATCAAAAGCATGGACGGCCTCAACATAAAGAACATATGCGCGCAGACTTTACAAACAGGATACGATGATCTACATCATCGCACCCCCGTAGCGAACTCGCTGATGATCAGGAGAATCATGCCGTATGTAATAAGAGCTGATCTGGATAAAAACAAGGTCACAGAGTGCTTCGAATTTCTCGACAAGTCAGATATATTCTTCCTTCATCTAGAAATGGCCGCGTGCCGGGCGATGGTCGACTCGGCTAAGAACATCGACTATAGCACGGTGGTCAGTACCATGTGCAGGAACGGTATCGAATTCGGTGTTAGAGTAAGCAGCTTGGGCGACCAATGGTTCACAGGTCCTGCGGACAAGATAAAGGGCTCAACCTTTCCGGGATTTAAGCCGGAGGATTCGTGCCTTGACTTGGGGGACAGCTCCATCACCGAAACAGTTGGGTTCGGCGGCGTGATTCAACCAGAAGGGATGCCAATAGTAGAAACTGTCAGGCACATAAAGAAAATGAAGCAAATCGCAGCCGGAGAGAGCAGGCATTATTTGCTACCAATCATTAACTTCCAAGGATTGCCTTTGGGACTTGATATAATGAAGATAGTTAAGACCGGAATCCTTCCGGTTATCAATACGGCTATGGCACACAAGATAAGAGGTGGGATGATAGGGGCAGGCACAACAAGGGCGCCTAGGGAATGTTTCAA
The DNA here is from genome assembly GCA_964446015.1 of Hadarchaeota archaeon (SeqCode). GTDB lineage: Archaea > Hadarchaeota > Hadarchaeia > Hadarchaeales > Hadarchaeaceae > Hadarchaeum. Next base: position 266 of record CAYUMT010000057.1, on the reverse strand, counting down.
AAAAGCTTTCAGAGCTTTTTCTGATAAGTATGGTGTATAGATGGAGCTTTTGCGAGTCGTGTTTTGCTGTAATAAATCTGTTGGCTAGACTAGTAAGGAGAAAAAACTTGAACTTTCGTCAAAAATGATACGCGATATTCTTGTCGAACCATCAAACCTGGATCCAAGGTGCATAAGCCGGCCCCGGATTTGAACCCGCAAATTGGCTGAAAAACCTCCTTTGTTGAATAATTCCAGCGTTGTAGCCCCATGGCCGGGGGGTCCTG
>CAYUMT010000056.1:0-11078 GCA_964446015.1 Hadarchaeota archaeon (SeqCode) | reverse complement strand
CGCTTTCCCCATTGCAAGTAGCCAAAGTTTATTAAAACCATTTTAGGGGAGAGAGTCCGCCGAAAGTAATATTTGGACAGTTTTTAAAGTGCCAAATTGTGTAAAATGTGGCTTTTTAGGTTGAGCGCATAGCTCCCAAACATAAAAAATTTGACGCTGAAGATATAATCGTTTGTAATTAATAATAAGGGGGATGTGATGGCCGAATTCGAACCTCGTCTGGCTTTCGAGCACATAGACAAGCTGGCATACGAAATCGGGCCGCGCGTTTCTGGGACGCGCGGGGACAAAATGGCGGCCGAGTACATCCAGAAGCAGTTCGAGAGCCACGGCCTAAAGACGAATGTTCACGAGTTCAGGTTCGTGAATCGTCATGCCCGTTCTAAGGTAACCTCATGTTTATTTGCCGCGGCCTTCATTTCTTCGCTGCTGCTCTCGCCCGCGTTTTCATTGGTCGCATGGCTGGTTGCGATTTCCCTTTGGCGCTCATTGGGGAAGCTTATGCCCAAGCGGTCAAGCCAGAATATTATAGCAATTCGTGAGGTAGAAGCCCCTAAAAAGCGAATAGCTCTTACCGCTCATTACGACTCCGCCCTCTGCACGGTCAGCTACAATTTACAGCTTTTCCTCAAGTTCACGTTCCTGCCGGCGCTTGCAGTCGTCGTGGCCATCTCCGCGCTCAGGGCAGTTGGGCTGATGCCCCTCTGGCAGATTTTGTGGGCCGTACAGGCGTTCTTTTTCCTGACGATCTGTGTGGGTATGTTCATATCCGCGAGCGGTAAAAGAGCTTCGCCGGGTGCGGATGACAATGCGTCCGGGACGAGCGTCATTCTGGAGGCTGCCCGAGTGTTGGTCGAGCCACCACCGCCCGACGTCGAGCCCAGAACAGATGTCGAGCTCAGGTTTATCGCGTTCGGGGCCGAGGAGCAGGGCCTGTTGGGGGCACGCAGGCTCGCGAAGGAGAAGCTGTTGCCGCAGGAGACTCTAATCCTGAATCTGGACATGGTTGGGGCTGGCTCTCAGGCTTACATCGTGGAGGGAAACGGGCTCCTGAGGCGCAGCAGAACACCCGAAGTGTTAAACAAGGCGCTCGAGGGTTCGATACAACGGGTTGGGCTCAAGCCCAAGTACTGGTGGGCGGCGCTGGCTGGGCACGACCATATCCCGCTCGTGAAGGCCGGTTTGCACGCAACGACCTTCTCGTTCGATACCCCTGGGAGCGATAGGTTGGGTCGCAGGATAGCAAGGCTGTTCAGGTTGCCAAATGCCCGAGTTAGGGGCTACCGCTACATCCACACATCCGACGACATACCCGATCGGATTGAACTGGAGAAGGTGGAGCAGGCCGGAGCGATAGCGTTGGACTTTGTAAAAACGATTTAATCAGGATTGGATAATATTTATAGAAGTGATTGGGTGAAAATCGGGCTGATGTCGGACACGCATGACAGGCTGGATGGGGTACAGCGTGCGATAGACTTTTTCAACAAAGTCAGGGTCCAGCACGTACTGCACGCCGGGGACCTTAACTCACCCTTCGTAGTGCCGAAGTTCGCGAACATGAAGGCGAAGCTTTACTACGTCTGGGGAAACAACGAGGGCGACAGGGAGTCCGTAACTTTGAAGTTTAGCAAGTTGGGTTTAAAGCCACTTGGGAACTTCGCCTCGCTCGAGCTCGGCGGGCGCAAAATAGCCCTCCTGCACGGGACCCACGAGGAGATCGTCCAGGCGCTCCTGAGGTCCGGCTCGTTCGATGTGGTCGTCCGCGGCCACAGCCACAGGGCCGAAATTCTGAGGGGCAGGACGCTCTGCATAAACCCCGGCGAGGTATGCGGCTACCTTACCGGACGAAAGACAGTCGCATTGCTTGACCTAAAGGAGCTGCAGGCGGAAATCTACGAGCTGTAGTTTTAACCCTTGAGATGGTGTGCTTACTTGATGCTTAATGTGCGGAAAATAACATTTGGCCTTTAGGGGAAGGACGGTACCAGATGAAACCTTGGCACGGCATGGGAGTTGACGAGGTCCTCAGTTCGTTAAATGTAAAGAGGAATGGGCTGGGCAGCGAGGAGGTGCAAAGGCGCCTACTGGAGGTCGGGCCCAACGAGTTGAAAAAGGAAAAGAAGAAGTCGCCCCTGTGGCTCTTCCTCCGTCAGTTCAGGAACATATTGATTTTGATATTGCTTATAGCCACGGGGCTTTCGCTCGCCCTGGGGGAGGTCTACGATGCGCTGGTAATAGTTTCCATAGTGGTGATGTCGGCAGTTCTAGGCTTCATGCAGGAGCACAAGGCGGAAAGGGCATTGGAGGCATTAAAGAGGATGACCGCACCCACGGCATTGGTCCTGCGCGATGACAGGGAGATTGAAATTCAAGCCCGCGATGTCGTCCCAGGTGACATCCTGCTGTTTTCCACAGGCGATAGGGTAGTGGCCGACGCGAGGATCATCGAAGCCATCAACCTGAAGACAGATGAGTCCCCCTTGACGGGCGAATCCAGCCCGGTTGAAAAGGACGCCAAGGTCCTGAAGGAGGAGACTCCCGTTTCCGACAGGCGGAACATGGTATTCTCCGGCACTGCCGTCGTCTACGGACGCGGCATGGCCGTTATAACCGAAACCGGCATGGGTACCGAATTTGGAAAGATAGCCAAGATGGTTCAGGCCGCAGGAGTCGAAGGAACGCCGCTTGAGAACAGGATCTCAAATATCGGGAAATGGCTCGGGATTATAGCCATAACGGTCTGCATCATGGTTGCGGGGTTGGGGATTGCCAGGGGGTATCCCCTGTTGGCCATGGTCCTGTGGGGCGTGAGCCTGGCTGTAGCCGCAGTTCCGGAGGCGCTTCCTGCCGTCGTGACCGGCGCGCTTGCCGTGGGCATGCATCGCATGGCCAAGGAGAACTCGATAGTCAGGAGGCTTCCGGCCGTGGAGACTCTGGGGTCCACGAGCGTAATATGTGTGGATAAGACAGGGACTTTGACAAAGGGCGAAATGACCGTTCAGAGGATTTACGTAAACGGAAGGACGTTTAGCGTCACGGGCGTCGGTTATGAGCCACGGGGGGAGTTCTTCTTCGAGAAAAATGTTGATCCGAGGGAGGAAAGCGAACTCTTCATGCTCCTAAAGGCCTCGGCCTCATGCAACGATGCGAGGTTGGAGAAAGACGGGGACAAATGGGTCGTGAAGGGAGATCCAACGGAGGGGGCCCTGTTGACGGCCGCGGCCAAGGCTGGATTGCTCAAGGAGGAGATTGAGAAGGAGGAGCCACGTGTGGGTGAGGTGCCCTTTTCCTCCGAAAGAAAACGCATGACGACCATCCACAAAGTCCCCGGAAAGGGGAGGGTGGCCTACATGAAGGGGGCTCCGGAGGTGGTCTTGGCCCACTGCACTAGGGTATACGCAAGTGGAGCCATGCGGAAGTTGACCGCTGAGGACCGCACAGATTTCTTGAAGACGAATGAAACGATGGCCGCAAACGCGTTGAGAAATTTGGGCTTTGCGTTTAGGGAGCTCCCGGACGGGGAGTCCTCACTGGACGAGGATGACGAGGGGGAGTTCGTTTTTATTGGGATAGCCGGGATGATCGACCCCCCACGCGAGGAGGTCAAGGACGCCATCAGGCTCTGCAAAAAGGCCGGCATCAAAGTCGTGATGATCACTGGTGACCACAAGCTGACGGCCGTTGCGGTGGCGAAGGTGCTCGGCATGTTGGGCGAAAATGACGGGGGCAAGGTTTTGACATGGGAGGAGCTGGACAAGCTCAGCGACGAGGAGTTTGTAAAAATCGTCGAGGATGTCGCGATCTACGCTAGGGTTTCGCCCGAACACAAGGTCAAGATAGTGAGGGCGTTTAGGGAAAGGGGCCGCGTCTGCGCGATGACCGGCGACGGGATAAACGACGCCCCCGCGCTGAAGATTGCTGACATCGGCATTGCCATGGGAATCACGGGGACCGAGGTCACTAAGGAGGCCTCCGACATGGTGCTGGCCGATGACAACTTTGCGACCATAGTCAAGGCCGTTAAGGAGGGCCGGGAGATTTACGACAACATCAAAAAGTATCTGACTTATCTTCTCCGCTGCAACATCATGGAGATATTGGTTTTATTCAGCATAATGATGCTCAGTCCAACGCCTCAAGCGGCTATGGCGTTGACGACGATACAAATTCTCTGGATAAACTTAACAACGGACGGGTTACCGGCCATAGCGTTGGGCGTGGACCCAGGCGACCCCGACTTGATGGAGAGGAAACCCAGGGATCCAAGGGAAAGCGTCTTCACGAGGGATGTTAGGGTCTATCTGATCGCGGTCCCGATATTGATGACGATACTCCTCGTGGGAGGATACTTCCTCTCGTTTTACGGCGATGGCCTGACTACGGCACGTACTCAATTGTTCACTGCGATTATTTTGATGGAGTTGGCCAACGCTTTGTCGGCCAGATCCCTGAAGCACACCGTTTTCAAGGTGGGGGTATTCAAGAACAAGTTCCTATGGCTTGCAATAGGCTCCTCATTAGTCTTACAGCTCATCGTGCTCTATACTCCACAACTTCACGGCATTTTCGATGTTCACTATCCCGGGGCGTCCGAATGGCTTGTGGCCATATCGTTCATGCTGCTGACCTTTTTCAGCATAGAGCTCGGAAAGTACATTGCGGGAAAGAGACGGAGCAGGGTTTCGTGAATCGGACATATTTCGGGTCGTTAAGAATTTTTTAAATTAATTTTTTAATCATCCGCGATAACTTGCTTTGGTGTTTGAACTGATAGAGCTCATAGTTTTAATCGCCGGTTTTTTCGTGGCCTGGAACATAGGCGCGAATAATACCGCCAACTGCGTCGGGGTGGCTGTCGGTGGCCGCATCCTGTCGCACCGCCAAGCGATCGCGATAGTGGTGGCATTCGTGTTTTTGGGCGCTTTTCTTGAGGGATGGAAGAACATGAAGACGGTCGGCGAAGGGATAATACTTCCCGGCCCGACCGGGGTTAATCCCCTCTCCGCATTCCCAATTGTCGCTGTCGCGAGCTTGATCGCGGCAGGGCTGTGGATGTTCTTTGCCACGTCACTGGGCCTGCCGATGTCGGTCTCCCTTTCGACCGTTGGTGCCGTCGTCGGTGCGGGATTGTCGTTGACCGTCGCCCGCCCCGACCTTGACGTGGGTTTCCAATACGGCAAATTGGGCACCATCGTCGTCTCTTGGGCATTGAACCCGCTGGTCGCGGCCCTGTTTGGGTTTACAATACTGAAGGTTGTCGGCAAAGCTTTACGACGGATAAAGAACGTATTGTTGTTCAACCGGGTCATGAGCATCCTGATTCTGGTCGCGGCCGCATACAGTGCGTATGCTCTGGGCGCAAACGACGTCGGAACATCAGCCGGGGCGGTTTATGGATTTTTTGGTGCCTCGCCCCAGATAATCGCCCTTTTCGGCGCTGTCGCTTTGGCAGCGGGGGCGCTGACATTCAGCCGCAGGGTTATAACCACGGTGGGTTCGGGCATAATCAAGATCGAGCCGATCACCGCTTTCGCGGCCCAGTTAGGCGCAGCCATCGCGGTTTGGTCTTTCGTTCAGTTCGGAATTCCGGTATCCACATCGGAGGCCATTATAGGCGGGGTGGTCGGGGTGGGGCTGTTAAAGGGTACCTCTACCATCAGCAGAAAAAACTTGGGCCGCATAGGTTTGGCGTTGGCACTGACGCCCGCGGTGGTTTGTTTGATTTCATTCGTGATTGGGTGGATTCTGCTGGGGTTGTGAGAAATGGATGGGAAAACCCCTTGTCGGGAAAATCATGCGGTTAGGGTGAAGGCGAATATAGCTACTGAATCGCTCATATCCTCGGCCCGATCGCTGATGTTGCCAAACCTGCGTATAATGTCCGCAAGTTGAACCACGCTCAGCGGGTCAAAAATTTTTTCGAACTCGTACAAGTCGTTGATAATTCCCTGTTCGATTTTGTCGACTTCGGACTCTAGGATGTCCACGAAGTTGGCCTTTCTTATTGCATCATCAATGTTGGTCGACAGTGCCTCGATTGATTCCTGAAGGATCTCCACGGCCTGGGTAGTTACCTTGGCCATCTTGACGAACCTGAGCCTCCACTCCCTTATCCTCTTGTTTTTCCTCTCCGCCTTCGCGAGCGCGCTTGATAGCCGCTGTCTCAACAAGATCGCACGCATTGCCCCCTCGGCGGCGTCCGCGACCCCGTCCAGCCTCTCCGCGATCCATGCCAGGTCTCCCCGGAACGCCGGAAGGAAGGCCCCCTCGTTCAGTATCTTCATGAATTGCCTCCTCCCCCCGTCGGCCTTGGTCTCCAATTTCGAGAGCTGCCTTCCAAGCACCTCGGCCCGGTCCGTGTCCCGATTTGAGAAGTAGGCTGTGACAACCTCCTCGAACTTCCTCACGACACTCGTTACGTCCCTGGCGTTTTGCATCAGGGTATCGAATGCCTTCTGCTCCCTCTTCCCGCCTATAATACTAAGAGTGAAAACCTCCACTGCGTCACCTTACCCTTGTAATTTGACCTGCGGATTAAAAACGCTACCTTCTAGGTATCCTCTTCAGGGCCGAGCCGCAGGCCAGGCAAGTTGTGGTGGGGGTCGGATACCTGCGCCCGCACGCCATGCAAACAGATTCCCAGCGCAACACCTCCTTTATACCGGGCATCGCCACACGACGGTAGGGGATCTTCATCATGGTGGCCAGGTTCTGGATGGCGTAATCGTCGGTCAGCAGCTCGGCCCCCTCGGCGTTGAAGTCCAGCGCGAGCGCGAGCAATTTGACGTCGGTCTTCGAGACCACGTCGCCCGTTTGCCCGGCCTTTTCCCGGACCTTTGCGATTGAGTCATTTGAGGGCTCGACGACCCTGACCTTTCCGGAAAGTACGGCGGTTTCAAGCTCGAGCTTGGAGCACAGGTCCTTTGCCTCTTCGAGCACCTCGGGCACCGTGATCAAATCGGCATTGACTATCCCGGGTGCCAGACCCGCTATAACAGCCGACGTGTCCAGGACTAGGGTGTTTGGGATCACAGGAGCTTCTCCACCACCTTCCGGTAGAAGTCGCCCCACTTGAAGAACTTTGCCTTGTTTTCAGATCGGCTTATTTTGATTTTTCCTCCCTGCGGGAGCTTGGCCGCGGGGTTGCCGTCCACGATGACCACGGCATCTCTCCCGGGTCGCGTCGGCTCTATCTCGATGCTGCTCTCGATAGGTAGGGTCATGGGACATGGCCTCGGGTGCGAGGGACATATAGGGACGACCACTATGGCATTTAGCCGCGGGTCCAGCACCGGGCCTCCGGCCGCGTGGGAATAGGCCGTGCTGCCGGTTGGGGTGGCGACTATCACCCCATCGCCGCGCATCTCGATCGCCGCCATGCCGTCTACTGAGACCCTGAGGCTGACGGTCTTGCCCGGTTTATCCGAGAAAATCACCACATCGTTTAGCGCGTCCGGCAGCCGTTTGCCCCGGGCCACAGCTGCCAGCTTATCCCGCTCCATTATATCCAGCTTCCCTGCCCTCAGCATCCTGAGCGCCCTTGGCATCTCCCTGGGACTGATGTCGGCCAAAAAGCCCCTTCCCCCGAGGTTTATCCCCAGTATTGGGACGTCGGGCGCCAGCAATTGGGCGAAGAGGATTGTGCCGTCGCCCCCCACGGTTATGATCGCATCAGCTTTACTCAGCGCCCGCGTTTTGGCGGCGGGTTTCCCGAGTTTCCTCGCGAGCCCCGGTTCAAGCGTTATCTCCTCCCCCGCCAGGAGCCTGATCACCCTATTAACTGTCTCGACCGCCCCCGGGATGTCCGGGCGGGCCACGATTCCAATCCTCAACCTTCCACCAACACAAATATACCACTTAGGATTTAATCCTGCGCCATATTTTTAAGTAAGCGCTGAATAGAGAGACGAGGGAGCACGATGAAGGAAGTTACTGAGATTGGAAGGCTGAAGGAAGGCCGGTTCATAATAATCGACGACGAGCCATGTCGGATAGTCGGCTTCTCGACGTCCGCTCCGGGGAAGCACGGACATGCCAAGGCCAAGGTGGATGCAATCGGAATATTTGACTCCCAGAAGCGCTCGATGGTCCGGCCGACTAGCGCAAAGGTCGATGTACCGATAATCGAGCGGGGCAGCGCGCAGGTCCTTGCCGTCGTGGTCAACAGCGCCCAGCTCATGGACCTTGTTACATACGAGACTTTCGAGCTGCCGATTCCCATAGGCCTCCGAGGCGACGTCCGCGAGGGGGCCGAAATTGAGTACGTACAGGCGCTCGGGAGAAGAAAGTTAGACAGGGTAAAAGGATAAAAATTAAAATTAGAGCGGCAGCAGATTTCCCACCACCGCTTGAATTGCGGGGCTTAAACGTCCACGCCTCTAACGGTCTTTCTGCCGTTTCCCTTGGCTCGCTCAATCGCTCTCTTGCATCTCCTGGCCACAAGCGCATCGAGTTCCTTGAAAAAATCATTGCTTGCCCTCATTCCCTTGAGCTGCCCTCTGACGGCAGACTTTACCACCAATGCCATTATTACACCTCCCGTTGTCGTTTTAATCCTCTTTTTTTCGGGGTATTTAAACGTAGTTATATCCCGCCAAATCACCTTTTGCGCCTGAATCCTCGAATGAACTTCCGCATCTCATCGGGCGGCATCTCGTAGCTCTGGGCGAGCGTGGGGTATTTTCCGGCCTTCACATCCCGATTGTAATTGTCCAGCGCCTTCATCACATCCTTGTCGAGTTCGGCGTAACGCTTCACGAACTTCGGGACCTTTGGGCCAGTCAGGCCGAGCAGGTCGTTCAGAACCATCACCTGGCCGTCGCAGTATGGTCCCGCGCCGCACCCTATTATCGGCACCTCCAGCTTTTCCGTGATCAGCTTGGCGAGCTGCCATGGGATGCACTCGAGGACCAGGCTGAAGACTCCCGCGCGCTCTAGCCTCTTCGCGTCCTCGAAGATCGCGCGGGCGGTGGACTCGGTCTTGCCCCTGACGCGGAACCCGCCGAACTGGTAGACCCACTGCGGGGTTAGACCGAGGTGACCCATCACGGGGATGCCGGAATCTATTATCGCCTCGATCTTCCTGATTATCTTCTGCCCGCCTTCCACCTTCACGGCCTCCGCGTGGCCCTCCTTCAGGAAGCGCCCGGCGTTTCTTATCGCGTCATCGGCGCTTGCCTGGTATGACATGAAGGGCATGTCCCCCACGACCAGGGAGCGCTTCGTGCCGCGCGCGACCGCCTTGGTGTGGTGTATCATCTCGTCCATCGTGACTGACAGGGTGTTCTTGTACCCTAGGGCAACGTTGGCGAGCGAGTCCCCGACCAGGACCGCGTCCACGCCCGACTCATCGACCATGCGGGCCGTTGTGTAGTCGTACGTGGAGACCATCGATATGCGCTCGCCGCGGTCCTTCATCTCGCGAATCGTGATAGTGGTGGTCTTTTCCATGTTACCATCCTTCATTTCTTTCGTTACCAATTTTAACCTATGCGTGATGGTTGTTGTTCGGTAATTACTTTTGCAAGTGAAATGTACTTACTGAAATTTTATATACGCATACTCTTAATATCAAAAAATTGAAATGGAAAAACAGCGGGCAACGGAAGGGAAAGTTTGGATGTCAAAAGATGAAAAGGGTGAGAAGCAGATAGCCTTCGTCCTTTACCCGGGGCTGACGCTGCTCGACATGGTTGGGCCGCTTACCGTTCTCAAGTACCTCGGCGACCACGGTTACCAGATGGTGATAGTCAGTGAGCGCGTTGAGCCGGTGGAGACCGATTCACCGCTGAAGGTGTTCCCCAATAAGACGTTTGACGAGGTTCCCCATCCGTTCGGCATAATCGTCCCGGGCGGAGTGTGGGCGATCAAGGCCATGGGCGATCATGCAATTCGGGATTATCTTATTTCTGCCGCAAAAACTGCCGAGGTGGTAGGCTCGGTGTGCACGGGTTCACTTATTCTTGCAGCGGCAGGCCTGCTTGATGGCAGGCAGGCCACTACCCACTGGGCATATCACAGGCTACTTGAGAAGCTGGGCGCGCGCTACGTCAGGAAGCGGTGGGTGGAGGACGGCAAGTTCATCACGGCGGCGGGTGTGTCGGCCGGAATTGACATGGGATTGCATCTGCTGGCAAAGTTGACGGACGAGGCCACCGCAAGGCAGGCGCAAGCGGTCATCGAGTACGACCCGGAGCCGCCGTTCGGGGGCATAGATTGGGAGAAGGTGGACAGGGAAAGTTGGAAGCGAAGGTTGAAGCAGCAGTTGAAGGAGATGCTCGGCGACAGGCCAGAGCTGCTCTCAAAGCTGATCGACTAAAGTATGAAGGCCATAAAAAATTTTGAGCTGTAGAAATAAAGTGTTCGTCTATTTTGCAATGTTCCCCACGAGGGATTTTATTTTTCTTTATAAAGGACCTAGGCTCAAAGCATCGGTGGGAAAACTGAAAAAATAAAAAAAGATAACACTCCAGTCTGGCAACTATACCTTCCCCCATCTAGGTAAAAGATTTTCGGTGGGCGCGTAGTGTAATGGATAACACTCCAGTCTGGCGGTCGCACTTACGGCCGAAAGCTGGGAATCCGGGTTCGAATCCCGGCGCGCCCGAAATGTTGCACGTCTGCTCAATCAAAACTTCTTGCTTATAAAGGACCTCCACCCAAAGCGACGGTGGGAAAAAGCAAAATGGCAGGGGACAACCCGCCGGTCCGAAGGCACTTTGATCAAAATACTCAGGAACGTGATGCAACGGAAAAGGCTCAAGCATATGATTATATCTGCAGTAAGACTAGACTTACTACGGTGAAAACCTTGACGTTGGCCGTGACCAAGACCTCGGTTAAGGGACAACTGGTGATCCCCCAAGAGATAAGGCGTGAGCTCGGGATAAAGGAGGGGCAGCTGATGCTGGTTTACTCGGCGGGCGACAGGATCATCCTAAAGAAGGTGGAGGCCCCGGAGCCCGGTCTGCTATCGATGCTGGCCGAGCCCTTCAGGGCGGAGGCCAAGAGGCGGGGGATCAAACGGAAGGACGTCGAGCGCGCCATTCGGGAAGTCCGCAGGAGAACCTGATGAA
>CAYUMT010000055.1:0-11119 GCA_964446015.1 Hadarchaeota archaeon (SeqCode) | reverse complement strand
ATGAAGCAAAATTTGTATCCGAAGTTCTCTGCCAAAGAAATGAAAAATAGACACAAGAAAATAAAGTCGGAAATGGAAAAACAAGGTCTTGTCTGCCTTATAGTGGCGGGAACTTCTGCGAGGTGGAACGAGAAGTACGCTAACATACGCTATATCTCGGAATTCGTCGATAAGGAGGTGTCCTGTTCATATCTTGTATTTCCTTTGGATGCAGAGCCCACTCTGATGATATGGACAAGCGTCAGGTTGGATAACGCTAGAGCGATGTCTAGCGTCAGGGATATCCGGCCAGCCCATCCTTATTATATGGTTGCGATATCTGACAGGCTAAAGGAATTAGGATTAGAAAAGGCGGCCATCGGTATAGAAAGTTACGATAAATTCTTACAGATTCCTCATAACCACTTTGAGGATATCTTGAACATGCTTCCGGGTGCGGATTTTAGGTTTGTTGATATCGTTAGAAATTTGAGGTTGGTAAAGAGTCAAGAGGAAGTAAAGTTCATGCGAAAAGCTGCTGAGATTTCAGATATCGGCGTCGAGGCAATGGGTGAAGCCGCCAAACCTGGTATGCGGGATTATGAGCTCTACGCGATTGTGGAGCATGCAATGGCGATGAACTGGGGGGAGATTCCATCCCTCACTCTGATTAGCTCAATTGATATGAAAAGGCCATCGCTGGGTTTTCCAAACATAACTCCAACTTCAAAGAGGATTAGTAAGGGAGACATAATAATAAATGAAATATCTGGAAAATATGCCGGCTATTGGGGACAGACCCACAAACCACTTGCCTTAGGCGAACCGACCCCCGCTTATAAAAAACTGGCAAATATAGCGAAAAGGATGTACGACTCCATCGTGGAGGAGCTTTATCCCGGTAACGACGTGAGGAACATGCTAAGGACTCAGAGGATATTGGATGAGGAGGGCTTGATTAAAATAGCCCCGTTTGTCCATGGCATAGGCATGGAGGCACCCGAAGAGCCTATAATAGGCCAAGATCGATGGCCCTTGGATTCGATGGAGCTAAAGCCTGGGATGTGTTTCGTGGTTGAACCAAACCCAGTGACTAAGGATAGGAAGAGTGGGTTTTTCCTTGGAGACACTTTTGTGGTGACTAAAAAAGGTTGTGAGTGCCTTAACAAATATCCCGCGGAGATAACGATTAAAAAATAACTAAATATAATAAAAATAAAAAATTTACTTCATTCAGGCTACAGCCGACAGTCTACTTGTGCGCGCCGTTTTATATTACGCGAGCAGCTTTCTAGCCGGTCCTTACGGGTATGCTGATCTTTCCAGCAATGATATCATTTTTGAGACTCTCTAGTTTGTTCATGATGTCCTGTGGTATGCTATCCGTCTTGTACAGTAGGAAGAACCCATCGCTTGCCATCCTGCATGCGTAGGCCCAATCTTGGGACTTGAATGTACCAGCCTCAACGTCATGTATTATCTCCAGAAGTGGTCCGTCCCACTTCCATACGGCGTTCGCTAGGACATAATTGGGGGATATGGACCTTGCATCGCCAGCGTATGGCATTGCCCATACCATCTTTTCAGCACATCCTTCAGTTGCACCCCTGGTTATACCATCACCCATAAAGCTTACGACGTCGGCTCCCCCATCAGCTAAGGTTATGGCGGCTAATTTTGCCGCTGATACATCGTGGAAGTCATTGGTCCATATTTCTGACATATTTTTACTTGAACCGGTTTTAGCGGCTTCCAATCCAGCAATGAATCCATCTTTGTGGGCACCCATGTCTGCGGCGTCAAATGCGCCTGTGAACCCAAACTTGCCCGTTTTTGAAATACTGGCAGCCAGATACCCCATTAGGTAACCGGGCTCCTCTGCGGCGTCCTGAATGATGTTAAAGTTGGGAGGTGCGCCTTCTGGCATTGTACCGGTTCCAGCAACGAAATATTGGTTTGGGTAATCCTTTGCAATCCGCGCCAGTTCCTCAGGAAATTGAAACCCATGTCCCCAAATCAGGTCGTAACCTTCCGCGGCATAACTCCTGAAATACACGCTAGCGTCCGCAGGCGTGTATACGCCACTTACATAGGTTACTTCATAGCCAATTTCTTTAATTCGCATCAAAGATTCGTACCCTGTTTGGTTGAAGGACAGGTCAGTAAGATCTCCGGGGAAAACCACTGCAATCCTTAATTTTTTTGCTGGCTGGACCATCGGCGATACTAGTAAAACTGCTGCTGCGATTACCACTACGATTACTATAACTACGGCAGCAATATATTTAGTTTTCATTTTTCACCGATAGAAGTTTACACGCTCTCTTTTAATATCTTGCTATACACCATTACTCCTGAAAAAACATTAGTCACATTAAAGAGTCGAAAAGCTGGCGAGTAAAAACACCGCTCCAATTTCTAGCTTGACCGAAATTAGGTTGATCTCTTGGTTGCTTTTACTTTAGGTTTGCTTATACCTGCCATCATCAATCCGATTTCCTTTATCCTCGCCTTAGCCGCCGGCATAACCCCGACTATATCTCCTTCGTGCATCACGGCGATCCTGTCGCTCATGGAAATTAGCTCTTCTAAGTCTTCCGATATTAATAAAATAGCCACACCTTTCTTCCTCTGCCCTTCCAACTTATTTCGTAAGAACTTGGCAGCTTTTGGTTCTATTCCCTTGGTGGGTTGACTTACGATGAGGACTTTTGGTCCCCTGGAGAGTTCTCTGGCCATTATTAGCTTTTGAAGGTTATCCTTCGAAAGGTTCTTTACAGGGACATGAACATTCGGAGCCTTAATTTCGAATTCCTTGACCAATTTTTCAGCGTTTTTTTCAATTTCTCTTCTATCTAAGAACCATTTTCTACCGAAGGACGCTAACCAGCTTTTGGCGAACGGGGCCTTCGATTGAGTCCCAAGGATTAGATTGTCGGCAACGGAAAAATTCATGATCAGGCCCATTCCGGTTCGGTCCTCAGGGATATGTCCAAAACCCCGCTCGAGAATCTTTATGGGTGGGGTGTTTGTCATGTCCTTTCCCTGGATGTACACCTTACCTCCCGTAGCTTTCCTAAGTCCGGATATTACTTCAGCCAATTCCCTTTGTCCGCTGTTTGCCACTCCTGCGATACCGAGTATCTCTCCCCCACGGATTTGGAAAGATACCTTTTTCAAGGCTGGCGTAATTTTGTCCCTCAACGCCTCAAGCTCTTTGACTTCAAGTAAAACATTTTCCCTTTTTGTTTTCCGCATGATCACACCAATACCTGATTATATTCTTAACATAATACCTTATTCATTTCTCGTATGGAACTCCCAGTGCGGCCGGTCCAATTTTTCTGCTAACAAGTATCAAGAAGATTATAGTCAGGAGGTAGGGTAACAACAACAAAAATTGGGATGGTAGTTGGATGCCTATGGCCTGAAATCTGAGCTGTAATGCATACGCGCCTCCGAAAACAAGCGTACCCAAGAATGATTTTTGAATCGTCCACCCGCCAAACGCCACGATCGCGACAACGATAAACCCTCTACCTGCCGTCATTCCGGCGCTAAACTGGCGCACATCTATGGTGCTGAGGTAGGCGCCAGCCAACCCGATTAAGACCCCGCTAAAGATGACACAGATGTAGCGCGTCCATGGGACATTTACCCCAAGGGAATCTGCGGCTCTTGGATTTTCCCCGACTGCAGTTACTTTAAGCCCGAAAGTTGTCCTGGAAAGTACTGTAAACAAAATCGGTATTAAAGCTAGCATGACGTAAAAGATTATGTTTTGCCGGAATATAGCTGGGCCGAGTATAGGAATATCGCTCAAGACGGGTATCACGATTTTTCCAATATCGGGCGCTGTGGGTATGAGGGTCATCCCTTTGGTGTATATCATGTAAAGGAAGTTGGACAGACCGAGACCAAGGAAGTAAATTCCCAAGCCTACAATTACTTGGTCGCGTTTCAGGGAAACACCCAAGATTGCAAAAATCAGACAGAACATCGCCCCTATAATCATTCCGAGAAGTAGCCCAACCCAGGTGCTGTTAAGTGAATATGCCGCTATGAGTCCCGTTAGTGCGGACATTAGCATTATTCCTTCAATTCCGAGATTGAGTACTCCAGAACGTTCTGCAAAGACTTCTCCCATAGCAGCCAGCATAAGCGGAGTGGCAACTTGGAATGCGGAGCTCAGGAAGCTCTCAACTATGGTCAGCATTCTCAGGTCCTCCTAATTCGATATTTGATCAATATTTCTAGGACTAATATCAGGACAATTATCACGCCCACCAATGCCGTAGTCAGCTCTAGGGGCACCCCCGTTAGGCGTAGCATACCTCCAACTCCAATGACAAAAAAACTGATGAAAAGCGCTGCCAGCGTGACCCCGATGGGATCTACCCCTCCAAGCAGTACAACTGGTATTGCAAGGAAACCATACCCCGCTGAAACGTTTAACAAAAGGTATCCCCACAGGCCGATAACTTCTATCGCGCCCGCTAATCCCGCAAATCCCCCGCTTATAAACATTGCAAGCAGGATGGTCCTATATAGGTTTATCCCGGAATAGCTGGCAGCTCTAGGGCTGTTACCCATAGTCCTAATCTGATATCCAAAGACACTTTTAGACAGCAATAACCAGGAAATGACAATAACTAAGATGGATACAAAGATACCCGCATGAAGACGGGTTCCAGGGATTAGAGCTGGTAGATTGTAGGATATGGATAGGCGAGGCGATTGTGGGAACAATCCACCTATTCCGAGCGGACCCAACAAAAGATAATTGAGTAGAATTAAAACGACGTAGTTCATCATAATGGTTAAAACCACCTCGTTTACGTTCAACCTTGCTCTGAAGAATCCTGCTATCCCGGCCCAAGCTCCACCCGTTAGGAAGCTAACTATTAGGAGCAATGGGATCATTAATATGCCCGGAGCATCCGAGAATGTCAAGCCTATCCATGTCGCGAAAATTGCCCCAACAACAATTTGACCTTCCGCTCCGATATTCCAAATTCGACTTCTGATAGCGAAACATAAGCCCAGTGATGTTAAAGATAATGGTATAAATTTCGCGACCGTTTCGGTCAGACCTACTTTACTTAAAAAGAACCCGAAAAATGAAGCCAAGCCAAATATTGGGTTAACCCCTAGGACTAATAGAACAATCGTGAGAAAGACGAAAAGCAACAGCACGATTAGAATTGGTGGCAAAATTTTTCTTGATAGGGTTGGCTCGTGTTCCCTTCTTTCCAGCTTCAACCCCAAGGATCTCAATAGTTCACCCCAAGATTTACCAACTAACTGATATCTGTTCGGTTTTAAAGTTAGCTTCACCTGTTTTGTGTTTGAGAAAGATTCTAGCAGTTTTAGGGTAGATCAAAACTGCTCGTATTTATTTCACTGGATTTACCTGTTCCTCTGGCGCCAGTTAGTTCTTGGTAATTCTACAGGTGGTTATTAAATCAATAATTTGACCTTCTTCACCTGTTTTCCTGTCAAAATTATTGTTGGTACCATTTTTTTAGTTAATCACACGAGAATGAATGGTTCGTCTGTTAGGATTTTTCTCAAGGAAAAAGGCCTTTTAGCCCAAGCTCCTCAAGTTCCTTTTTAACTTTCAAATATGTTTCTATGTAGTCCTTCTTGGGCGTGAGGGTCGTTAGGTCATAGAGTTCCTCAAAGCTTTTTCCTTGGGGGGCAGAAGCGAACTTGTCCTCATATCTCTTTAAAAGAACGTTAACTATCTCATTTGCATCTTCCCGCTTCAATCCTGCTGATGCTTTAGCCACCTCTCCCTGAAACTTAGGCTCCAAGCCGCTGCCTTGGGTTGGTTTAACTAACACAGCTTTTCTTATCCCATGGAATATATGGCCCCCAGCAGCAGTGACCGCAAGGGTAGCTGATGCGCATTCCAAGAGCATCATTTCAGTTCCTGGTCCCGCAGCTGTGGTGACGCCCCTTCCATTTATAAATCTAGTATTTCTTGTAAGCGCTTGGACAGCAAGGCTAGTTGCCCAAGCCGTATTTCTGTAGGTTTCTGCATGAGGTGGTCCAAAGAAGGTCGCAGAGATGTTATTGTAACCCGAGATTTTAGTCTGACAAACCAGCAGGCCGTGGAATGCTCCTGCAACCCCAACAATAGCCGCTCCCTCTGGGCCTCCTGCATAGCCACCTATCATGGGAAGCCAGTAGGGGTTACGATAGCAGCCGTAATCGACTGAATGAGCCACTTTGCTCAACGCATCGTAATCTGTCTTCAACTCGGTGGTCGTGGGAATTGTTATTGAGTCAGATGGTCTGACGTCTTTTTCAAGGTTACAAGCGGCAATATCCGCGACCCCGCTTGGACACGCGGAGATCAAATGCATGCCGGGCCTCCCGACTCTTCTAAGGGCTTCTCTGACCCAGGCAGCGGCACAAATCCCGGCATGAATCTCCAGGGGTGAACCAGCACGCCATACCTTGGCTTCTATTGTTGGCGATGGACCAAAGTATACGCCATCGACCATCTTCTCTTGGGATATGCTCTGGTAAAGCTTCACGAAGATCTCGCCCTCCTGGGGGTTACTCTCTATCACTCCCCCTAGGTTCAGCGGTTCGTTCTTGTCCTCGATCCCCCTTTTCTCAAGCCACTTTGTCTCAGCTCCATCTCCTATCAGGATTCTCGAGGGAACTTCCTTTAGGGCCTCCTTGATCTCGTCCTCGCTGAACTTGATCTGACGGTGACTGTTGAAGCAGTAAGTCCCAGTCTCTAAATACAACCTCAAACCTGCCTCATAAAGGTCGTCCGCGAGTCCATCGTCGCTAGGGACGGGATTGTTAGGATCGTACCGTATATCGTACTCCTTTACCAGCTCGCTCGCCTTCCTGAAGAGTAGCATGTCGAACTCCTTTGGCTCAAGCATGGCCCCCGTGTTTATCGCTCGATCTAAAACTTCCCAGAAAGAAACCATCTAAATTACTCCAAGAGCTTCGCAACGCCTCGACAGTCTATTTCATGCCGACATCATAAACATTCGCGCCTATTTAAATCGGATTCCTAAATCTTCCAGCTCTTTTTTCACCCTGAAATATATCTCCAGATAGTCCTTCCTCGGCTGGAGGGTTTTTAAATCGTAGAGTTCTTCGAAGCTTTTTCCTTCAGGAGCTGTGGCAAGCTTGCTCTCGTATTTAGCTAACAGGGCTTTGACTATCTCATTCGCTTCAGTACGCTTCAATCCAGCGCACGACTTGGCCACTTCTCCTTGGAACTTCGGCTCCAACCCGCTGCCTTGGTTTGGCTTAACGAGGACGGCCTTTCTTATACCGTGCGTCATATGACCTCCAGATACTACAATACCAATAGCTGTAGCTGCATTTTCCAAGAACATCATTTCCGTGCCAGGGCCAGCAGCTGTTGTAATGCCCATTCCCCCTATCATATTTGTGTTTCTAGTAAGGGACTGCCAAATCAAGCTTGTCACCCATATAACGCGGCTGTCTGTTTGGATGCCTTTTGGATCTAATAAAAGAGCGCCCGCATTGTTGTAGCCCGAAATCCTAGTTTGACAAACTAAAACACTGTGAAAGCCACCGGCCACGCCAGCTATTGCAGCTCCCTCAGGTCCCCCCGCGAAGCCACCTATCATGGGTAGCCAGTAGGGGTTGCGGTGGCAACCGTAATTTATGGAGAACGCGACCTTGGCGAGCGAGTCGTAATCGGTCTTCAACTCGGTGGTGGTAGGTAGGGTTATCGCGTCACTTGGCCTGACACCATTGACGGGGTCGCACGCGGCTATATCCGCAGCCGCGCTAGGGCATGCCGAGATGAGGTGTAGCCCGGGCCTCCCAACCCGCCTCAGGGCCTCCCTGACCCATGCAACCGCACACCTCCCGGCGTGAATTTCAAGTGGTGAACCCGCACGCCATGTTCTTCCCTCGATGGTGAACGGTGGACCCCAGTAAAGTCCGTCGATCACCTTCTCCTGGGCTATGCTCTGGTAGAGCTTGACGAAAATATCGCCCTCTTGGGGGTTGCTCTCTATAACACCACCTATATCTAACGGCGCGTGCTTATCTTCAGGCGTGCGCTTCTCAAGCCATCTCGTCTCCGCTCCCTCGCCTATCAAAATCTTCGAGGGCACATCCTTTAGCGCCTGCTTTATTTCACTTTCGCTGAACTTTATCTGGCGCTGGCTGCTGATGCAGTAAGTTCCGGTTTCTAGGTACAGCCTCAACCCCGCCTCGAATAGCTCGTCGGCGAGGTTATCGTCGCTCGGAATCAGGTTTTTTGGGTCATATCGGATGTCGTATTCTTTGACCAGCTCGCTCGCTTTCTTGAAGATCAGCATGTCGAATTCCTTGGGCTCGAGCATCGGGCCGGTGTTTATCGCCCGGTCCAGGACCTCCCAGAATGAAACCATCTAGCT
The DNA here is from genome assembly GCA_964446015.1 of Hadarchaeota archaeon (SeqCode). GTDB lineage: Archaea > Hadarchaeota > Hadarchaeia > Hadarchaeales > Hadarchaeaceae > Hadarchaeum. Next base: position 2,729 of record CAYUMT010000055.1, on the reverse strand, counting down.
CACCTCTCGATTTTTTCACGAGTCTCGCTTCTTTTTTTATTGTCCTTATTTATCTATTTTTTGGAGGTACACTTAGTGGACGTTTACTTAAGCGATAATGTGTTGATTTTAATCGACCCAATCAAAAATTCGACTTATCATAGCACTCTTTTTAACTTTTTGTTATCGCGTCTACAGGTAAAATACCCACTAGATCTCGATAATCATGTGATTTTTCCACCGCCATGGCACCGTTTCTTATCACCAAATTCTCATTGAGTACAATAAACTTGGCATTTTTTATAGGGGGCATCTGTTATTCAGTCCCCTTCATCTTTCAGAATTAAAATCGAGTCCAAAACCACTAAACTTGTACTAACACAGTTTTCACAAATGTATTTCCCCGTACTAATCGACACGGGCTTAGTTTGCGAGCTTGGGGTCTTATCCATATCCAAGTTTTCACCTCTTTGCCTTCAGTAAAAAAATAGTTTTTATACCTTTTATCTCTATCTAGTTGTATTGTTTCTTTAATATTTTGCCAAAAGCCGAGTATGAAATTTTTGAACTTCATCAACTGAAAACAGAACAAATCAAGCGTAAGATTTTAAATAAACTAAACAAAAAAGTAAGGTGGTTATCAAAGTGATTGATCTGATTTTGAGGGGCGGGACAATAGTAACGATGGATGGAAGACGGAGAATTATCGATGATGGTGCTATAGTTGTACAGGGAAAAAGAATTGAATTCGTGGGAAAGAGAGAAGAGGCCGAATCAAAATACAAATGTGAAAAGGAATTGGACACAAAAGGAAAGGTCATTTTCCCAGGTCTAATTAACGCCCATAATCACATGTATCAAGTTCTAGCGAGAAGCATAGGTTCAGACCTAAGGTTATTGGATTGGCTAGAAAGATGCATTTTTCCCTTTATGGGGTTTTTAAATGAAAAAGAAGAGGACATTTACACAGCGGAACTCTTGGGTTGCATTGAAAACATCAAGTCTGGTAACACATATGTGATAGATTATCCCTCAGGTCGCTCCGATGTTCCTATAAAGGCCATGATTGAAACTGGGATAAAGGGTTGCTTTATACGTAGAATCTCCGATGTAAACGCCCCTGAAAACGTATTGGAAGAACCGGAAGAAGTCATCTCGGAATGCGAGAAATTGGCAAAAAGATGGCATGGCGCGGCCGATGGCAGAATTATGGTAGGTATCGGACCATCACACCCATATAATTGCTCTAAAGAATTATTAATCGAAGCAAAGAATTTCTCTGACAAATTCAGTACCATTTACCACACTCACACTTGTGAAACAAAGGAAGATCTTCGTCTTTGCGTCAAATATCATGGAAAAACGGATGTCGAACTCCTCAATGAATTGGGGATCATAGGCCCCAGATATCATGCAGTACATTCAGTTTGGGTTTCAAGCGCCGAAATTAATTATTTGGCCAAATCCGGAGCGCACGTCATTCATAACCCAATCAGCAACATGTATTTGGGAGAGGGTATAGCCCCTGTACCTGAGATGAGAAAAGTTGGCATTAATGTTTGTTTAGGTTCGGATGGGCCAGCGTGCAATAGCAATCAGGACATTATACAAAGCATGAAGTTTGCCGCATGTTTACATAAGGTGAATAAGCTCGATCCGGCCATCATAACCGCTCAGGATGTCCTAGAGATGGCGACCATAAACGGTGCAAAGGCATTGGGACTAGAACGCGACATAGGCTCTCTAGAAGTTGGGAAAAAAGCCGACATTATAATTGTCGACATGGAGAAACCCCACATAGCACCAGTTCACGACCCCGTAGCCTCCCTAGTTTATTGCGCTAACGGGAGTGATGTTGAAACTGTGATTATAGATGGTGAGATAGTGATGGAACAAAGGCGTATGAAGACGATAGATGAACAGAAAGTAATTCGGAGGTCCAATGAGGTATCGCAAAGATTAAATGAAAAAATAAAAATTTCGGGGGTTTCTAAAGACTAACGTTGTGGAGATTCCGGTTGATTTTTAGTTTCCTTATTTAAAGACTAACCCGAGTTCCTCTAAATAACTCTTTACTTTTTTGTATAGGTCCAGATAATCTTTCTTAGGTTGGATGGTCTTAAGGTCGTAGAGCTCTTCAAAACTACTGCCCTGAGGGGCGGCGGTGATTTTACTCTCATATTTGGACAATAAGACTTTGATCATCTCGTTGGCATCAACTCGCTTCAAGCCCGCCGCTGCTTTAGCTACCTCCCCTTGGAATCTTGGCTCCAGCCCGCTGCATTGATTTGGTTTGAATAGGCCGGTTCCTTTTTTAACGCCGTGCTGAATAGACCCTCCCCCACAGACCATTGCGCCTATTGCCGATGCTGCAGTTTCTTGAAACATCATTTCCGTGCCAGGACCAGCTCGGGTAGCACAGCCGATTCCAGTGATGAGGTTAGTATTCCTGGTAAGAGCATTATGCATCATACTTGTTGCCCATAAAGTATTCCGTGAGGTGGTAGCCGTACCAGGAGGCTCAACAGTTATTGCGTCAAAGGCACAGTAGCCGGGGCCGAGTTGGCAAACTAGCATTGCGTGAAAACCCCCGGCCACACCTACAATTGCTGCACCCTCAGGCCCACCAGCGTAGCCGCCTACCATGGGGAGCCAGTATGGATTTCTTAAGCATCCATAGTTGAGGGAATATGCAATTTTTGAAAGAGTATCATATTCGGTCTTTAGCTCAGTTGTAGTTGGATATGTTA
>CAYUMT010000054.1:0-11172 GCA_964446015.1 Hadarchaeota archaeon (SeqCode) | reverse complement strand
ACCCGAAAAAGGTGACAATCATTTGAGTTTGGAGGTGAAAGCATGCCCATCGTGGGGGGAAAATACGTATGCAAGATATCCGAAGTTTACGGTAGGGATGAAGGCCTGAAAGCTATAAAGAAAGAAATTGGGAGATCTAGGAGGGTTAACCTTCAGAATATTCCCCCGGGTTTGTTCAAAGAACTTGAGCCTTTGTTGAAAGATAAAGTGGTGAAAATAATCGTTCCCGCAGGCGCGGAGCCCGGCAAAGAACTTATGGCGATCGGCGAGGTCGGAATTGCAAGCCCAAAGGCTGATATATACCATGTTTTCAAAGGCCGTAAGGTTTATGTCGGAGGAGTATACCTGCCTCGTAACTTCTTCAGCTTGGTCCCGGTTGGCGGAGAGGTGGTACAGGTGTCCACATTAGAATATCCGAAATGCGTCAAATGCATGAATCAAGCGTTCGAGTTCGGATGGAGAAGGTCGAAGAAAGTTAAGCTGGCGAAAGGGACTTGAATCCTTTTGCCTTTCATAACATCCACAAATTTTTTATTCGGCAAGTTCATTATTTAGTGAAACCTATGAGAAAACGAACATGCGTATTGGAGGAAAATAAGGCGCGATGCAACTGCACCTACGAACCATGTCCGCGGAAGGGAGTTTGCTGTGAATGTATTTCCTATCACTGGCGAATGCAAGAGCTACCCGCCTGCTTCTTTCCTCCTGAGATAGAGCGAACCTACGACCGTTCTATTAAAAGCTTCATCGACCACCATAAGAGCCGATAGCTACATCTTACTGCAGTGGAAGCTTGCGCCAATTGCGATAGCTTAAAAAAATTAATCTTAATTGGGTGAGCTGCTATAGGAAAAGGATGATATGGACGACTTCGTGGATAGAAGAATAGCATTGCTAGTTACCACATCGGGGGCCTTTCTAACCACATTTGTTGTATCCTCAGTAAACATCGCAGTCCCGTCGATAGGGAGCGAGTTCATGATGGATGCAGTTATGTTGACCTGGATCGCCACATCTTTCCTTTTAGCGGCGGCGGTATTTCTCGTCCCCTTTGGGAGAATAGCGGATATGTACGGTAGAAGGAGGATTTTCGTCTACGGCATATCAATTTTCACTATTTCGTCTTTTCTCTTGGGGATCTCGAATTCCGCTGTTTTATTTATCTCCCTCAGGATTTTGCAGGGAGTTGGGGGTGCAATGATATATGGAACCAGTTTGGCAATTTTGACCTCGGTATTCCGGGTTGGTGAGAGGGGGAAGGCGATAGGCATAAACACGGCCGCGGTTTATATCGGCCTTTCAGCAGGCCCCTTTTTTGGGGGATTCTTGACCCAGAATTTCGGCTGGAGGAGCATTTTTCTCGTAAATGTTCCCATAGGTTTAATGATATTAGCCCTCATCTTTTGGAAGTTAAAGGTGGAGTGGGCCGAGGCAAGGGGTGAGAAGTTCGATTTTAGGGGTTCCATCCTGTACGGCCTCGCGCTAATTGCTATGATTTATGGGCTTTCAGCGCTGCCAGCGGCATCGGGTATATATCTGATCTTAACTGGGGCCTTGGGAATATCGGCATTTATCTGGTGGGAAATAAGAATAAAGAACCCGATCTTAAACATGAATCTTTTCAAGAAAAACAAGGTATTCCTTTTTTCCAACTTGGCGGCCTTAATCAGCTATAGCGCAACATATGCCGTGGTCTTTCTTATGAGCCTCTACTTACAACATATAAAAGGGTTTAACCCTCAGGACGCAGGCCTGATCTTGGTATCACAGCCCATCATGCAGGCAATTTTTTCACCGTTGGCAGGGAGGCTCTCGGATAAGTTCGAACCACAATCAATCTCATCGGCAGGCATGGCGTTGACAGCCGCAGGGTTATTTCTCTTCACGTTTTTGAATGATGGTACCTCCTTACAATTCATCGTGGCCAACCTGATGCTCCTAGGTTTCGGCTTTGCACTCTTCTCGTCTCCTAATACGAACGCGGTCATGTGTTCCGTGGAGCGCAGATATTATGGGGTGGCCGCCGGGACGCTTGCGACGATGAGGTCAATGGGTCAAATGCTGAGTATGGGAATAGCGATGCTCGTATTTGCGACTTTAATCGGAAGGGTTCAAATTAGACCAGAATACTATCCACTATTCCTGAGCAGTGTAAATACATCGTTTATCATTTTTGCATCGCTCTGTGGTGTGGGGATATTTGCATCTCTCGCGAGGGGTAAGCTGCGAAGGTGCCAAGCTTAATGACGAGGATAAGGATACATTCAAGTTCCTACCAAAGCGTAAAAATCCCGCGTCTGAAAACTAATAAACTGAGTTAAAAGGAAGGCAAACAAATAATTAAAATTTAGCTTTTTTGCAATGATCCTATTGATATGAGCGAAAAACGTGTAATTAAAAGGTCGAGCGATCTTTATAATTTTACCAGTTTGTTTTTGCTGGAACAGTTACTAATTTGTAGAAACTTGAATTCAATCAAATTTTAATGATTGAAATCAAAGGCATAAGCAGCGTCTGGCATTAATGCGTGACGTAAGTATAGGTTTCTATAGCACCCATTGATCTGATTTCATCGACCAGGTTTGTTAACTCTTCCGTAGTATTAGTTTCTGTCTTAACTATAATGTCGTAAGTTCCGAAGATTCGGTGAGTTTCAAGGACACCCGGAAGCTTTGTTATTTCATCTCGGAGAACCTTAGTCCAGTCTCGCATCCCCGGTATCACTTTTATCATTACGAAAGCCACAACCATGGAATCCCCCCTCCATATTTTTGTTCCGACTGTATATATTTTTAACCTTTCACCATTAGGCCTAAAAACGCTGGTTATCCGGATATAATTTCATTAGGGGACTTTCCGGCAACATCGGCCGGGATTATTATGTTGAAGAAGGCTCTAAGTTAGACGTTCATTGATGAAAATTTAGTTGAAAAGTGAATTACTCTTGGCGTCGCTTCACTTTGCTTAATATGTATAGCACTATGCCCACTATCACAGTCCAGAAGATTATATCGGCCGACAAGCTTAACGCGTCTACTCTCCACGGGAAGTATTGCGGAGCCAATAAAAGCCTGTAAAGCCAAGACAAAGGATAACCGTACCACGATGCCCCCACCAGCACGGGTGGCGTACTATCCCGTAGCCCAGTGATTAGGGTGATTATAACGCCAGCGACAATTGCAAAGATTAGTAATTTTATTTTCATTTCATCCAACTTATCAAGCGTATTCTATCATAAAAATTTTCTTCCACATATGGTATCGTTCACGCTTTATTTTCAGGTGGCTGGGGGATGGGTACATAATGGCACGCTATTACCCCAAACACAACAAAGATTAATTATAAAACGTATCACTCCAATTAAAACTTGGCGAGTTTTTGACCATAAAAGTTGTCAAATCGGACGGCAGCATCGAAGAGTTCCAGCCTAGAAAGATAATGAGAACCCTTCGTAGGGCCGGTGCCAGTAGGGAAACGGCGGATAAAATAATAAACAAAATCATGGGCGAGCTCTACGATGGCATTACCACAAAGGATATCCTAAAACGCGTTAAAGCATTGTTCCCGAAAAATGAACTGCACGCAGCAATGCGTTATGATCTAAAGGGGGCTATAATGCGCTTGGGTCCCGCCGGCTTCCCGTTCGAAACTTTCGTTGCGGAGTTACTTCAGCACTACGGATACAAGACTAAATTGAGGAGCATCATTAAAGGCAGGTGCGTGAGGCATGAGGTCGACGTAATCGCCGAAAGGACAAATGGCGACATGAAAAAGTGCATGATAGAATGCAAGTTTCACAACCTCCCAGGCAATTCCGTTGACTTGAAGGATGTTCTCTACACCTATGCACGCTTCTTGGACCTGAACGAGGGTAGCCTCGCTGGGATGGGTGGTAGGTTCGATGAGGTGTGGCTTGTATCAAACACCAGAGCCTCCCCCGATGCGACGAGGTACGCAAACTGCAGGGGTATGAGGCTGTTATGCTGGCTGTATCCGCGTGACATAGGTCTGGAAAAAATGATTGAGGAAAAGGGACTTTACCCCGTAACGGCATTGCGGTCGGTGGATAGAGAAACTTTGGAAAAATTGTTTACATTAGATCTGATGCTCGCAAAGGACTTCGTGGATCATGACATAAGCTACCTGCGCAGAACTGGGCTATCAAATAAAAAAATTAACAGGTTGATATTGGAGGCAAAACAGTTGATTGCAAAGATTGGACAAAATTACATAAAATAATTAGAGCCCGTTTATACCTAGAGTTTGATTAATATTCACAAAAATGAAATTTATGTGGGGAAGTCCTGATGGCGATTTCTGCAGGCGATATAAAGGACCTAGAACGCGCGGAGTTTAGGCTAGTCGGCGAGCACCTCCACAGTGCAGTGAAAGTATGCCACTGGGTAAAGAAGAGCCTGCTGAATAAGGGGTTCTGCTACAAACAGAAATTCTACGGCATCCAGAGCCACAGGTGCTTGCAACTGACGCCCAGCCTGCCCTTCTGTGACCACAGGTGTCTGTTTTGCTGGAGGAACATAGAGCTGACGAGTTCAAAGTGGATAGGTGAGGTTGACGAACCTGCGGATATCTTGGACGCAGCGATATCGGCCCACAGGCTGCTGGTCAGCGGCTTCGGAGGCAACATGAAAGTTGATAGGTCAAGGTTCAGGGAGGCTCAAAATCCAAAACACTGTGCCATCTCACTGGCTGGAGAACCCACGCTTTACCCAAAAATCAACGAGTTGGTGGAAGAGTGCCAAAAGCGAGGGCTGACAAGTTACTTGGTCACAAATGGGCTTCATCCCGATGTCCTTGCTAAGTTAACTGAACCCACGCAATTGTATGTATCACTCGTGGCGCCCGATCATGATATATACAAAAAGATATGTCAGCCTGTCTCACATGATGGCTGGGAACGGCTGAACAGTAGTTTGGAGGTAATTCCCTCCTTCAAATGCAGTAAGGTAATAAGGTTGACTCTAGTAAAAGGGCTCAATCTCAGGGATCCGGATGCTTATGCTAAATTGATCAAGAGAACAGATGCCGATTTTGTCGAGGCCAAGGCATACATGTTTGTCGGCTATTCAAGGAGCAGGTTGACTATGGTGAACATGCCACTTCATCAGGACATAAAGGACTTCTCTGTGGAACTATCTGATGAGATCGGTTACGATATAGTTGACGAGTCTGAGGAGAGCCGAGTGGTATTATTGAAAAAATAAGTTTATCTGGCTATCATAGCCTGAACTCCAGCCAGCTCAAGTGTAGTTAATTATGGTTCTGGGTGCATACGGGATTTTTCATTGGTTTTGCTCGCGCCATTGATTCAGCAAGTTTGCCCCCAACGGGTTTAGAGGTGAAAACCCTAGTCTACCCCTATGAATATTTTGCCACTGTTCCTTCCACTGTTCTCTCATGCCCTCTAATTGTTCCTTCCACTGCTCCCTAACCTGTTTCAGGTTCTCTAGGTCTTTAGGGATTTTTGGGCCAATCCCGTTTTCTATCCATACCTGTTTTATGTTCTCCCAGCCTTTCCTCCAGGCATTCCATTGATTTGAGAATTTTTGCTCCCATTCCTCGGCATGCTCCAGTATCCTATCGGCATTCTGTAGGTGGACCCATGCTATATGGAGGGAAAATATTGCCATTTCATAGTTATCGGCTTCTGCTTCATCGTAGGCATCGTCAAGCGCCTCTCCGCCGAGTTGATGCTGAGTTTCAGCCGCTTGCCTCCCTGGTATATTCTCCGGCGCGCCATCCAGCTTTGCCTGTATTTCTGCGAACAACCCTTCGACTTCCTCCAGCTTTTCTTTGAATACCATCTCAGCGTTATCTGGCCTCGGCCACCATTTTCTGGCGTTTACGCGGACATTGATGTTGACATCCACGTCCACCAGCATGTTGTCGATGTCAAAGTATTGGTTCAGACCTCTGGGGAGTTGAATTTTGAGTTGCCTCACGATATCTTGGAGTCGCTCGACTATCAGCCGCAGCCTAGCTAGGATGTTCTCCCGCATCTCCGGCGTGGCGTTTTGGAAATTTTCCTCAAGCTCTTTCAATAGTGACAACTCGTTCTTTAGTTCCTCAATGGCTTCCGGTGCATTTACCAAGTTCATCATGTCACTGGAGAAATCCCTTGCTAGTTTTATCTCAGCTAGGCCTACCTCGGGCATCTTCTCTTGCATCCACTGTACGACCTCCATTTTGGCCTCAACGTCGCCAGGGGGAACATTTTGCATTTTCTCCTTGAATTCTCCCAAGATTTCCCTATAGGCCAAACCCTTTCCTCGATTGATCATTCGCTGATACTCTCCCCATCGCTCTTTCATCTGATCGTCGTCGCTTACCATCCTGATTCGCTCGCCTAGGCGCTCGAGTCCGTAGAATGGTGAATCCGGGTCAACATCCGCTGCATCGACGACCACAGGTGTCGCTACTGCGGCTCCCGTGGATGCTAGTAGTATAGCAAGCACCGCTATCGGCGCGGTCCCTCTTCGTCCAAGTTTTAACATTTTTGTTTCCTCCTTTTTGTTCGGATTTGTCTCCCCACGCGGCCCCTATAACTCATGCGGTTCATTGTTTTTCGCATGGCACTATCTAAAGATAGGTATTTAACCAATCTCCAAAAACCGTCCCACGAAATATTTTAGAAAATTTTATATAATCCCTTCATGAGTTTCATGGCATATTTTAACTTGGAAACGTTCAGAAGTCATTTAATTAGCTTTTTTTATTAAAAGGTCTATAAATCATCTTTTTTTGCTTTTCATTTGTAAATGACTCATTTTCATGTATAATTTATAAACGAAAAGGCGTTTCAAAGCATTTATACATTATTCTGCATATATCAGAAAGATGACAATTAGAGAAGCCTTCGGCATTATAGCGCTTGTGGTGGTGCTTCAGCTATGTTTAGGCCTAATACTGTATGGACCGCTCAAGCCCGCCCCAGGTTTAGAACTTTCAACAATTTTAGTGGCGGTTGGTGTCATGGCCTCGGTATCGGCAGGTATTGCAGCGGTGATGGCGTTTTTGTTCAAGCGATACTCCCGTGAGCGAACAGTTCGGGTGGCCCTCATGACGCTTACTGAAGATGAACGGCGCGTGTTTGAGGCGATTCTGCGAGCCGGTGGAAAGGGATACCAAGACAAGCTTAGGCGTGAGCTCGATATGTCAAAGTCCAAGCTGAGCGCGCTCGTGAACAACCTAGAGCGAAAGCACGCCATAACCAAGGAACGTTACTTTAGGACCAATATCCTAAAGGTTTCTAAGGAGTTCTCAGGCGGCTGAAACTAGCTATCTTTTAAGTTTGATAAACAAAAATTTCATTAGGGGGTGGATATGGTAGTCGTCGCGAAGGACTTCATGACGAAGGAGGTAGTGACGATAGATCCAGCAAAAAGTGTCCTAGATGCTGCGAAGTTGATGGCAGATAGAGAGGTTGGTAGCTTAGTTGTCATACGGTCTGGAAAGCCTGCTGGAATCGTAACAGATAGGGATATAGTCGTGAGAGCTTTGGCAAAGGGATCACAGGTTGATAAGATAGGTATCGCCGACATAATGTCTAAACCACTTTTGAGTGTCGGTCCAGAGACGCCAATGATTGATATAGCTGAAATGATGGATCGAAACTCGGTAAGGCGTGTGCCCGTTGTGGATGAAGGTGAGATCGTCGGCATCGTCACATCCAGCGACATGGGGAGGGCCGCGAAGGTTTTGGCGCCCTATTTGTTGCCAAGGATCCCGGAGATTTATCTTTCGCCCAAGAAGCGCTTGAAATAGGCCTTCCCCGCAAGCCTTGAATATCCCCATAGCACAGTTGAGTGGGGGAAGGTTGAGATGTTAAAAAAGATGATTGAGTACTTCGACTCCCAGGCTGAGATCAGGGAAAGGGCTCTAGAAGCCTCGCGAGCCACGATAAGGGCTTCGGCGAGGGCGATAGCAGCCACCCACAGGGGCGAAAGAAAAGAGGCTGATGCATTTCTTGTTGAGGCAAAGGAGGGGTTAGATGCCCTAGCTAAGATTGTGGAATCCGAGCCAGAGATGGCTGGTTCTGGCCATGTGCTTTCAGCTCAGCAGGAATACGGTGAGGCGATTATAGTCAAGGGGATAATCAATGAGGGAAAGTTAGTTGCCCCGGAAGAGCTTGGTATACATTACAGGGCTTACCTTGCTGCCCTAGCCGATGCCGCCGGAGAACTCCGACGTCACATCTTGGACAAAATCAGGGCAAACGACGTTGAGGGGGCCGAGGCCGCTCTAAAGGTAATTGAGAAAATCTTTGAGATGCTAATGGAGTTTGACTATGCAGACGCGGTCCTGCCGGGCATGAGGAGGAAACAGGACATGGTTCGCCAGTTGTTGGAGAGGACGAGGGGAGACCTAACGCTTGCCCTGAGGCAGCAGCGGCTTGAGCAGGCCCTGGAGAGGAGGGGCGGATGATGGTCAAGTTCGATACAAAAAAGCTGAGGGCGGAAGCCGAAAAGGATTATGAGGGGACTTGGCTCGAGAGCGGAAAGTTGATAGAGAAGAAAGGTCGTGTGTTTTCAATTCAAAAGAAGTCAAAGCCTCATCCTTTATATAATTTGATTGAACGCACTAGGCGCGCTTTCTTGGATTTGGGTTTCACAGAGATAGTGGTGCCGATGATAGTTGATAAGCGGGAGGTTCAGCTCCAATATGGACCGGAGTCCGCTGTTATATTGGATCGAATATTTTTCTTGGCTGGCTTGGAGCGCCCGGATATAGGCATCGGTCAGAAGAAGATTTCAGATATGAGAAAAATCGCACCGGATTTAAAGGATATTGAAAAGGTTCAGGCGATATTCAGACGTTACAAGAAGGGTGAGATAGCTTCTGATGACCTAGTCGAGGTAATGGTGAACGAACTGGGTCTAAATGAGGAACAGGCAACTGCGATACTCTCAATGTTCTCGGAGTTCAAGGGGCTGAAGCCCATGCCCATGGACATAACCCTCCGTTCCCACACCACCTCCGGTTGGCTAGGGATACTGCGCGAGCTGCAACGAAGGGAGCAGCTTCCAATTCAGCTATTCTCAATAGGGCCAAAGTTCAGGCGTGAGCAGAGATTGGATGAGAGTCACCTTTACGAGTCTTGGACTGCCTCGATGGTGGTGATGGCGGAGAAGATCACCTTAGAGGATGGTGAGAGCATAGCAAAGGAGGCGCTTAAGAGGTTGGGTTTCGGCGATGTGAAGGTCGCACGGAAGAAGGCGACCTCAAAGTACTACGCGCCCCAAACCGAGTTCGAGGTCTTCGTGAGGCATCCCAAGACGGGGGGACTCGTGGAGGTGGGGGATGGTGGATTTTACAGCCCCGTGACTTTGAGCAATTATGATATACCTTATCCAACATTCAACCTGGGAATAGGGCTGGAGCGCTTGCTCATGATAGAGACGGGTGAGGCCGACATACGGGCACTCGTCTTCCCCCATTTGTACAAGCTTGCAGTTTTTTCAGACGATGAGCTCGCCAAGATGATAAGGTTGGAGCATGAGCCAATGACCAAAGAGGGTAAGGGGATTGCCGCAGCGATCGTTAAGACATCCGAACGACATGCGGATGCACCTAGCCCGTGCGAGTTCAAGGCTTTCGAAGGTAAAATCCAGGGTAGGAAGGTATTGGTCAAGGTGGTTGAGCCCGAGAGCGACACGAAGCTTATAGGCCCTGCTGGTTTCAACGAGTTGTACGTTTATGACGGCAATATCATAGGTCTGCCCCCTAAGGGTTGGAAGAGCGACGAGTTCTTGGAAAAGGTCAGGGAAAGTGGGGTACCTACGGGCATAAGGCTCATCGAGGCATTTTCCGCGTTGGCCGCTAGCGAGGTCGAGAAGGCCGCGGCAAGGGGTGAATCCCAAGCGAAAGTGCAGGTCAAGAACGTTAAGCTCCTCAGCGATATCAACCTTAGAATAGACGAGGTGGCCCAGCGCTACATAACATCGAATAAAAAGCGCATAGATGTCCGAGGACCAGTTTTCGCAACTGTTGTGGCAGACCTAGGCAAATAAATCATCAACGATTGGGGCGCTACCGCTTTAGCATCTCCATTGTCCTATTCAGCCCGGCTCTACCTGTCTCTACAGAATTTACAGGGTCGAAGAGCTCGATTATTATCATATTGCTGTATTGAATCTTTTTGATCGCATCGACAATTGGCCCGAAGTTGATGGCGCCTTTCCCCGGGACTAGATGTTCATCGTCCTCTCCATGGTTGTCGTGGAGGTGGATGTGGATGATCTGCTTCCTTAGCTTTTTCACTGCATTTGCGATCACGATCTCGGGATTCGAAACCCTTGATGCCAACCCCCTGTAGGCGTGTCCTATGTCCAGACAGATGCCCAGGTCGTCCTGCCCCTCCACGAGCTTGCTCAGCTCCTCCAATCCGTGGTATGTGGAGTAAGGTGGGTTGACATTTTCGAGGGCGATTTTCACCCCCCGATCGCGCGCGTATGCTAGGCATTCATTTAGCAGGCGCAGATAACGCTCGATAGCGCCCCTCATGAACCATTCCAACTCCGGGATTATTACTCGGCCTGGATGAAGCGCCACAATCTTTCCATTTAATCTGTAGCAGGCATCTATGCTCAGCTTCGTCTGCTCCAACGACGCCTCCCAGACCTTTTCGTGATGGCTGGCTGGGTTCAGGTCCCAGAAGCTTCCGTGGATGGAGACATCCAGTTTGTTTGATTTTACTATCTCCCTTATGGGGACAAGCTTTTTTTTATCCCGTTCGTGCAGGAAGTGGGGAACATCGTATACTATCTCCACACACTCCGAGCCCAGGTCGGCGATTGTCCTGACGCTTTCCTCTACCGAGTTGTGGATGAATAGCAGGGTTGAAAGTCCTATTTTCATAACACACAACACCTGTGCCTCACTTTATTTTTCGCGCATGGCATTTGAAGCTAGTTGATGCGCGGCCCTGAGCGGCTCTGGAAGGCGGTATCTACGAGTTGTCTTCAATGTGATTCTTACGGCAGAATTAAGCGAAATTTTGTGCCCAACGCTGACGTATACGGGTTTAACGCTAGTTTGGGTCCTCAGAACGGCGCCGATTTTCTCGCTGTCATCCTTCAGGAAACTATATGAGCCCCTTTTGCTGGGTGGCGTCTCAGCATCGCCGTACAGTCTTGATTTAGCGACTCCCAAAGT
>CAYUMT010000053.1:0-11215 GCA_964446015.1 Hadarchaeota archaeon (SeqCode) | reverse complement strand
TTTTGGAGAAGTATGAAAAAAGAGTTAGCGATAGCGGTAGTGGTCGTAATAGTAGTTATAGCGGCTGTTGGAGTATATCTTGCTATAAGCCCAGCACCCGTTTCGGAGAAATTCAAGATCGCAGCCGTTTTGCCTGGTGATATAACAGACCTAGACTGGAATCAATCCATGTACGAGTCTCTGATGAAGCTTAAGGTAGATCCTACAATCGAGATAGATTACGTTGAAGGTGTTTATGATCCTGTTGCCGCTGGTACGCATTTTAGGACTTATGCCGGAAAGGGATATAATCTAATTATCGGGCATGGTGTTCAGTACCCAGAGGCGCTAGCGGAAGTTGCTAGAGAATACCCGGATCAGACCTTTATGCTTTCCACATTTGTACCGATTGAAAATCCACCGCCTAACTGTTTTGTTACAAAAACTGCAGATTGGGAAACAGGATTCTTGATGGGAGCGTTGGCCGCCAAGATGACAAAAACAAATAAAGTTGCTTATGTCAGCGGGCTAGATGTCGGTTCACCACAATTGGGCGGAAATGGATTTGAACAAGGGGCTAAATACGTCAATCCCAATATAGAGGTGTCAAAAGCCTTTACAGGAGACTTTCACGACGTGGTCGGTGGAAAAGAAACAGTTATAGCTCTTGCTGATGACGGCGTTGATGTGATTATGGCACTTGGCAATGGAGTGTCTCTTGGAGCTGTTCAAGGAGCCAAAGAAAAGGGAATATATGCTTGTTACAGGGCGACCGATAAGTCGGCGGTAGCACCAGATACAATAATTGGCGGCACCATTTACAAGTGGGAAGTCTATCTTAAACCAGTGATAGATTACGTTAAGGCCGGAACTCTGCCACCCGAAGAGGAACGTATAGTAGCCCTCAAAAACGGGGCTCTCGCTCTCGGACCTTTCAACGAGAAAATCGTCCCACAAGAGATTATAAACGAAATCAAGAGCCTTGCTGATGACGTGAGAACTGGTAAAGTCGAGATTAAAATTTAAACCAACCGAGAATACAGAAAATATCCCTAACAGCGCGGCCATTAGTTTGTCCTAGAGCCTACGCAAAACCCTAAACCCATAGGTGGTGACCACCACTAACCAAAGTTGCGCGACACCACATATCCCGGCAATAGTATTAACAATGAAACCCAACCAAGAACTAAAAATCTTCATCTAGTTATCCTCAAAAAGGAGCAAAGTTAACAGCGATGTTTGGATAATAAAAAGATCAAGAATAGAAAATTTATACAAGATGGATAGTAAGTGCACAAAATTGCAATTTTATATCAGCCTCTTTCATATGGGATACCTAAAGATGCCGGGCCACGCGCCTTTCTGCTGACAATAACCAGGACTACTACAGTCAAAATATATGGTAACATCAAAAGGAACTGATATGGGATTGCGACTCCCAATGCTTGGAACTTTATTTGAAGTGCAAATGCACCTCCGAAGACCAACCCTCCGACTAGAGTCCTGTAAGGACTCCATTTACCGAAATACACTATCGCGACGGCGATAAACCCGCGCCCTACAGTCATGCCCTCAAAAAATATACCCGTTAGAGCTAGGGGGAGGTAGGCACCGGCCAAACCTGCCAATGCACCCCCCAGAATAACACACAGATAACGGGTACGATAAACGTTTATCCCCAGAGTATCTGCAGCCTTAGGATTTTCCCCAACCGCTTTTACCTTTAGACCGAAGGTTGTCCGGAAGAGGACGATGCCGAATACAGGAACTAAAATTAAAGTCAGATATGCCAAGGCATCCTGTTGAAATAATGCAGGACCAATCACAGGTATCTGACTTAGTAGAGGAATACTTACCGGCTCTAGAGGTGTCACCCTCAATGGGGCGAAAGGACGATAGAGAAAGGTGGAAAGTCCCAAACCTAAATAGTAAATCGAAAGTCCACTAAGCACTTGATTAACTCGAAAGGTAACAGATAAAAATGCCATCAATAGACCCATCGCCACACCAGAGACAGTTCCTAAGATTATTCCCAACCAGATGTTGTTTGTAAAAGCGGCCCCTACGATACCACCCAAGGCACCCATTAACATTATCCCCTCAATTCCGAGGTTTAGAATCCCTGAGCGCTGGCCGAAAATCTCCCCTAAAGCTGCCAGTAAAATCGGGGAGGCCAGCCTGATAGTAGAAGCCAGAAAGCCGATTAAAAATACCTCGTCGATCAGATCTATCACCTAGCCCTCCTTATTCTGTACTGTGTCAAGACCTCAACAACCATGAAAAATATCATGATCAAACCTAAGGTGACCCACATGGTTTCAAGAGCTATCCCCACCTCGCTCAACATCGCCTGTGTTCCATAGATTACGGCGCTAAAACCTATTGCAGTCAAGGTCATCCATACGGGATGCAACCTTCCTAACCATGCCACAACTATTCCGATAAAACCGTATCCCGCAGAAAGTCCAGGTACTAGATAATGATGAACACCCATAACCTCACTTGTTCCAGCTATACCAGCCAACCCACCGCTTAACAGCATGGCAATAACAATCATTTTTGGAGGGCTGGTCCCCCCATATCGAGCAGCCTTTATACTAGCTCCCGTTACCCTAATCTGGTACCCTAGTCCAGTCCTGAATAAAAATATCCAAACCAAAATAGCGAATAAAATCGCTATGAAAAACCCGGCATGGAATCTGGTTCCAGTTACCAACCTTGGTAGCCAAGCAGATTCCGTGATTATTGGTGAACGGGGCCATGTACCTCCGACGCCCATAGGACCAATGACCAAATACTCAAGTAGATAAATCGCTACATAGTTCAACATTATCGTTACTATGACTTCGTTTATTCCGAACTTCGCCTTAAGAGTTCCAGCGATCGCTCCCCAAAAACCGCCGATTAAAAAGCCGAGCGCTATTATTAATGGTATTATTACAAGAGAGGGTAATTCCCTAAAAGTAATTCCTATCCAGGTGGCTATGATTGCGCCCATGATTAGTTGGCCCTCGGCACCAATGTTGAAAACTTTACATCTGAAAGCTACGGTTAAACCCAAACTGATCAGCAACAGAGGTATGGCCTTTACGATTATCTCGGCCATTCCAGTTATGCTACCAATAAAACTCAAGAAGGCGCCGAAGGCCTCCCCTAGATCGGCGCCTTCAGTGACGAGCAAAACTGATGTGATGACAAAGGCCAACACCACGGAAAGCACCGGGACTAAAATCCTGTGGAGAGTAGGTGGGGACTCTATCCTTTTCTCTATTTTTAGCCCTAATAGTTCCATCCTTATGACCAAAATTAAAATCCACTCGAAATTTATAACTCTTTAGGCAACCCCAATGCTAATAATCGAGCAAGTCCTTTGGACTGATTTCTGGGGTTAATGTTGAGTAGCGGCAAACGGTTTAGACTTGGAAATAAAAATATTTATGGAATCGTGTAAATTTGGTAATAAAGGGGGAATCAAATTAGCTGAAAATAAGGAACAGACGCAAGTTCGAGACACGAAAAAGGTACGCGTCTTGGGCAAGGCAAGCGAAGTAAAAGGGAAGTTGTTGAAGGAGTGGACCCTACCTCCTGGGGAGGGACTTGGTTTCACCGTGAAAAGGGGTCAGTTAATACGCATTATCGACATAGAAGGGCAACAAACCGTAGATTTTGCCTGCTTCAATTCTAAGGATAAAAATGAGAAACTGTGGATTGGAACCACCATAATAAATAATAGGAACGTATTCATCAAAAAAGGCCACAGCTTGTATTCTCAGTATGTTAATAAAATGTTTACAATCATCGAAGATACCTGCGGCGTACACGATCTTCTATTGGGGGCCTGCAGTCCCGAGGTATACGAAAAGAATTATGGTGTTAAGGGTCACAATAGCTGCATCGATAATATGGTAAAAGCTCTGGCCGCTTACGGACTAAAAAGGAAGGATATACCCATGAACTTGAACTTATTCATGAATTGTCCAATAAAGGAGGACGGTAGTTACAACATTGATTTTTCCAAGTCTCGGCGCGGAGATTTCGTAGACCTCAAGGCTGAAATGGACTGTATTGTGGCCATTTCAAATTGTCCCTGTGATCTCAGCCCAGAGAGCGGCTACCATCTTACTCCTATCAAGGTAATTATTTACGAACCAAAAATTCCAAGGAATGGAAAATAAGCATGCGCTATGAACAATGAAACCTTTCAAGTATATGCAATTTCATAGTCCCTAAAGTTAAATTTGGTTTACTTTACGCTTTTCTAACTTCGCAAAATGAGCCCTTTAAAGTAGGCGTCCCTATTATGGAATCGGTTATTGGATCGCTAGATATCACGGAATTAATACCGGTTTCGAAGCACCCATGTTCCGGTCCGGGCTTTTCCATGAACCACCACCCGTAAGCCCCACAAACTACATTTGGACTTATTTTATTGGTGACCTTCGCTTGATGTTTACACCTACCTTTAAGTGTCTCTATCCATACGTAATCTCCATTATTAATTCCCCTCTCTTTTGCAGTCTGCGCGTGAATTTCTAATTGGGGATATGAGATTATCTCACGAGCCCAAGAAAATCTTGGTCGCGATAAGTAGTAAACCGCCTCTCTAGAGTTAATAAGTAATAGGGGGTACTTTTTGGCTGGTCCGGAAGCGGGTCCACGATCCTCTTTGGGCTCTTGATAAGCCGGAAATGGATCCTGGCCGTATTCCTCAAGTAAGATTGAGTAGATTTCGATTTTTCCTGATTGGGTTTTAAAACCATGTTTTAGATATTTCTTGTAATGGACAGGAAACTCTATCGAGCATCTTTCCTTCAAATCGTTGAAATTTAGGTTACATTTTTTCAACCTGTAATCATTAAATTGCGCCGCATTATCCCATGGAATTAATCTTCTTTCAGTATAGCGGCTCGTTTTCTTTTCCAGTTCAATAATGATATCCACTGGGTTTCGGCATTTGCCAGGTGGTTCTACTATTTTTTGACGAGCACATAGATAATTTCCATACGAGGCGACGCTGTCGAACTCCAGCGGTAAAGCGCTGGGTAGTAAAATATCTGCGAATTCATTTGTAGGAGTGATAAAATCTGTAATGGCCGCGAATAATTCCAATTTTTTTATGGCCTCCAGAACCTTTCTGCTGTCCGGCAGACACAAAAGTGGGTTGAAATCGCGCAAGTTAATAAATGCTTTAACTGGATATGGATCTCCGTTAAGCATGGCTTTTATTATTGAGGAATTGTTGCTCGTTCCAACTGTGATGGAGCTGGGTCCTGTCCATAGCGGATGATTTTCGTAACCCAAAACCTTTTCTTCGACCTCTCTCGGCAAGCGAAACTCCTCTCTAGATAAAACGTCAATGTTGATCGCATCGCCGCAGGGATTACTTCCAAGAATCAATTGCCCTCCAGGAACATCGACGTTACCTGTGACGGCAGCCAAAATAGTGTAGGTCCTTATTGCCTGAGTGGCATTTGCCTGATGATCCAATCCAGTATGATTAACAAAGCAGGATGGTTTGTTAGCAGCAAAAGTTCGCGCAGCTTTCCTTATCTTTTCTGCTGGCACCTCCGTTATGACCTCAACGACTTCTGGAGTGTATTTGTTTACGTGTTCCGTAAATGCCTGCCAAATGGGCTTACAGAGTACCTCTTTTCGATTCTTTAGCGTTACCCTGTACTCGCCCTTCAAAGCCGGCTTGGGACATGGCCAAACAATTGCGGCTGGGTCAAAAAATCGGATTTTGCCTGCAACCGAGTCCCAGACGGAGAATTTCTCTTTCTTACCTTTTTTCAATACGTCGCTTTCCCTCATTAGTCTTATTGGATTCGTCTGTACCAGTAAAGGCCCGTTGGTCCATTTTTCTACAAACTTCCTGTCATAAAGTCCATCGTTTAAAACGACGTTCAACATTGCCAAAGCTAGAGCGGTATCCGTTCCTGGCCTTATCTGCAGCCAAATATCTGATTTCTCTGCCGACTCGGTATATCTTGGATCTACAACTATTAGCTTTGCGCCCTTAGCCTTAGCCTGTAAAATTTCAAGCCAATGAATCACGTGTGAAATTGGTGAGTTTTCCCCTGCAATTAAAATACATTTTGAGTTTCGAAAATCAGCTCCGACAACAGGACCGCTGGTTGTTTGCGCTCCCAATGTGAGCAGACCGGCCAACCAACCTGCTCCAAAACAGACTTCGGCGGTGGAAAGAATATTCGGGGATCCTAGTGAGCGTAAAAAAAGAGTGAGCATTAACCCGTCGTCATAACTTTTAGCGTTGATTATGCCACCACAGATTGACAGCGGGCCATGATTTTCCCTAACACGTTGGAGCTTGCTGGAAACGATATCAAGGGCCTCATCCCATGATACCTTCCGCCATTTCCCTTGTCCCCTTCCCCCAACGCGCCTTAAAGGATGTTTAATGCGTTTGGGATGATATATTTCATCTATTAGGTGGGCACCCTTCAAACACAAATGCCCTCTGCTTAACGGGTGCTCAGGATCCCCCTTTACCTTTATTATTCTACTTCCATTAACATGCGCTAACATTCCGCACTTATTGTAACATCCCGGACAAATAGTTCTAAAGACTCTATTGACCCCTCTTTTACCCTTCATAATCTATCAAAGTCAATTGACAACTTGTTGATATAAAATATTTTTCTAGTCGGCAATATCCAGAGTATTTGAGCATTGGTGAGTATATTTTAAATGAAACCCATTGGTAGATGAAATGGGTGAAAAAATAAAAATTGAACAGAATATTGATGAATCAAACAGAAAAACTGTAGAGATAATGCTTAAGGCTGAGCCTGTTTTGGTGGACATCAAACCGGCAATCGAGGCCATACCAAAAATGAAGAAGAACACAGTCCTTTACGCCGGACCGCCGATCGAATGGAACAGGATGTGCATTCCCCAAAGAAATGGGGTAATCGGCGGAATAATTTATGAGGGACTGGCCGATGGCCCAAAAAAAGCACTAAGAATGGTAGAAGATGGTGAGGTCGAAGTCCTCAATAACCATTCCTTAGGAGCGGTGGGCGGAATGATTGGGATTATCACGGCATCTATTCCTGTTTGGGTAGTGAAAAATGAGGCATACGGAAACCAAGGTTATTGCCCTCCACAGCCATACTCTTTGAGGGCGCTGCATTGGGGAAACTACGACGAGGAGGCCATTTCACAACAAAAATGGGTTAGAGATGTTTTAGCTCCCGTGATGGAGGAAGCTATCCGAAGCATGGGCGGACTAAGGGTAAAATCCATTGTTGCCAAGGCCGTGCAGATGGGTGATGATTGTCACACTCGCCATGCCGCTGCAACAGCTCTCTTTGTTGAATCGATAGCCCCACACTTGGCCCGCTTGGACCTAGAAAAGGAAAAAGTAGCACAAGTCTACGAATACCTTGCCAGATACGAGAATTTCTTCTTGACGATCAACATGGCAGCTTCTAAGGCAACTTCGGACCCAGCAAAGGGGATAGAGTACAGCACGATAGTAACCAGTATGTCCAGGAACGGCGTTGATTTCGGTATACAAGTTAGCGGTTTGGGTGAGGAGTGGTTCACGGGACCGGCCGGAAAAATCGAAGGCCTTTATTTTCCGGGACATAAGGCCGAAGAGGCCCTTCCTGACATAGGCGATAGTTCAATAATGGAGGTAGTGGGCTTAGGGGGTTTTGTAGCGCCCCAGTGTCCAGTTGTTTGCCAAATTGTTGGGGGTACGCCGAGCGGGGCGATGAAAATCGGGAAAAAGATGGCAAAGATAACCTTCGGTAAGAATCCACAATATTTAATGCCAGTACTAAACTTTGAACCTGCGCCAATAGGTATAGACATTCGAAAAGTTACGAAAACGGGAATAGTGCCGATTCTAAACACCGCGATAGTCAACAAGGAAAAAGGCGGTTTCATGGGACACGGGCAAGCTAAGGCCCCATTAAAAAGCTTTAGGAAGGCGCTAACAGCATTTGTTAAAAAGTATGGACTCCAACCATGATGTGGTTAGATGAAAGTCAAAATTGCCGCTGTACAACCTAGATCTTTCAGGGATAAAGAGGAATGGAAGAACTTACCCATGGCCTTAAAATACATAGATGAAGCGGCCCAAAATGGGGTCCAGCTAGTTTGCTTTCCAGAAGGATATCCCGGTCCTTATTCTGGACCCATGACGTTTTCTGCAACCGATGACCTTTGTAAGAAAGCCGAAGAGCATGGGATTCATTTAATAGCGGGAAGTGTGGAAAAGGCTTCTGAAAATTCATATTACCTAACAGTAAAGCTGATAGATACAAATGGCGAAATCGTTGGTGAATACAGGCGGGTTCAGCCTGCGCCTGCACATGTCGACAAAGTACTATTCGGGAAAAAAATAGCCCCTGGTAAAAAACTTGATGTTTTTAGGACAAAGCTCGGAAACTTAGGTATACTAATTTGTTCTGAGATGTATTGTCCTGAACTTTCTAGAGTCTTAGCACTGAAGGGAGCCGATATAATTTTCTACCCATCCGGCGGCATGATATACGAACTCACCGAAACTTGGAAAACGCTGATATGGGCAAGGGCGATAGAGAACCTAGTTTACACCGTGGCCTGTCAAAATATTTGGGGAATGGAGGATGGAATAGCCACAATAGCGGGGCCGGAAGAAGTCCTCGCTGAATCTAAAAGCGATGGAATAATTTACGCCACTCTTGACCTAGACAGACTTAAATGGCTTAGAGAACACGAGGAAAGATTAGATTTGCCAAAACCATACAAAACAATCCCGGGATTAATAAATTGGAGAAAACCGGAACTTTATAGGGCAATTGTTAGTAAAAAGAGATAAAAAAGGAAACTAATTTCCTAAGTATCAATCTAATTCTTCTACAAAAAATCTATGGACACTATAGATGTTTAACAGAATTAGACAATAACTTTAAATTTTAGTCCTTAAAATAGCATAGGGATTGTGTGAGCGATATTTTAATTAAGAATGCTTCCATTTTGACGATGGATGGTAAAAGAAGAAATTTTGATGATGGTGCCATCGTCATTGACGAAAATCGCATCGCAGCTGTTGGAAAAAGCAAACATTTGGTGAAAGAGTATAAGGCCGACAGAGTGATAGACGCTAAAAATATGATCGTGATGCCAGGCCTTATCAACGGCCACGATCATTACGAACAAACTTTCTTTAAGGGCTGGGTTAGGCTTTTTCCGGGGACGACCTCTGAATGGATAAGAAAATTTAAGATGCCACTTACGAAAGAAATGACCCCTGCCGACTACTACTATTCCGGTCTACTTGCTTGTATGGAGATGATAAAAACAGGCACAACATGCGGTGTCAATTCTATATGCCAACAAGACCCGAAAAAGGTTCATAAATTCGGGGCGGATAACGCGGCAAAAGCGATAGAAAAATCTGGAGTAAGAAGCGTGATGGCTGTTGGTGCATCAGATGGAAGATTTGAATTGCCTCAATTTCTAGTCGATGCCAAGTATGGAGTCAAGTTGGTTGAGGATATACATAAAAAATGGCATGGTAAGGCAAACGGCCGCATAAGAGTTTGGGCAGGTCCAGCGGGCCTGTTCTCCGTAAGTTCAGAAATGTTTTCAGAACTCAAATCACTTGCCGAGAGATATAACGTAGGAGTTCATACGCACATGGCCTCTTTCGAAACCGGCGAGGCGGAGAAAGCTTACAAAGCAGGTTTGCTCGGAAACAACGTTACTGGCGCACACTGCGTTTGGCTGACCGAAAGGGAAATACAGTATATGGCAAATGCAGGGACTAAAGCTGTGCACAACCCAACCTACAAACTAAGCTATGCCGTGGACAGCAAAGTCGATAAATTCGGCGATGGCATTGCACCCGTTGCAGATATGATGAAGGCCGGCGTTACTGTTGGAGTAGGGACGGATGGGTGTATGGGAGATACGCACGATCTATTCAAGGAGATGAGATGCTTGGCATTCGTGCAGCATTATAAAATGCTTGATAAGACACTCATGCCCCCCACGAAGTTACTTGAAATGGCTACTATAGACTGCGCAAAGACGATGCTTTGGGAAAAAGAAATAGGTAGCATAGAAGTAGGAAAAAAAGCGGATATAATCATTGTGGAAAAAAATAAGCCCAGCAGCATCCCATGGACTAATGTGCCAGCAAGCTTGGTTTACCTAACCAGTGGACATGACGTGAATACGAACATAATCAATGGGCAGATAGTGATGGAAAACAAAGAGTTAAAGACCGTTGATGAAGAAGAGAATCTAAGAAAGGCCCAGAAAGCAGCAGAGGCGCTAATAGAAAGGGCTGGCTTTGAGCCGTTGATGGAGAAAGGATTTAAGCCTTGGTGCTCCGACTACCGATTAAAAACTTAATTAAGCGAGTAAGTTTTTAAGATCATCACTAAAACTAAAAATCTTTGTCTACTAAGTACTTCATAAATTGATTTCACTATCAATTAAACTTTTATTTCAACAATTCGTTGACCTTGGCAATAGCTTTTTCAGCAGCCTTTTCATCGACCGCACGTACGGTAATGACTAAATCATTTGGACCTGCACTTTTTATTTCATCAGCTAACAGTTCCGCATCCTCTAATATTTTTTTATTTGTATCCGTAGCCATTAGCACGGCTGCATCTTCCACCCCTTGGATTTCCCTAATTTGACCTGAGATGCGCATTAGCTGTATGGAATCACGATACTCGTTTTTCCTAACCATGCTTTTTACGATCATTTTTTTTCACCTAATTGCTTTGTTACAAAATAATTACGATCTCAAACTTATAAAAGATTATATGCAGGAGCAGGGTTATAACAGCGTGGACGATTTCATCGGCATGGCACAAAATAACATAGTATTACCATCAGAGATGAAATGGCGCAGAGCTTTTGTAAAAGTAAATGAAGTAAAATGTACCGGCTGTGGAAAATGTCTGGAGATATTTTGCGTAGCTAATTACATGAAAGGTGGGAAAGCTAGGATAAAGTCCAAGTTTTGCGGAGGATGCGGATTTTGTTTAGTGATTTGTCCAGAGAGTGCTAGAACTATCTTGGGTCGTTAAATTAAACAAGTAAACGCCTCGTAAAAAACTAAAGAAAAACCCAAATAAAACTAGCACGCGTAGACCTCCCAAGTTAAATAATTTGAGAGAGGAACAAGGATGGTGATCGAAATGTCAGATTTGACCTTAAAGGGTGGAACGGTCGTCACGATCGACCAGAAGAGGAGAATTATCAA
>CAYUMT010000052.1:0-11224 GCA_964446015.1 Hadarchaeota archaeon (SeqCode) | reverse complement strand
CACTGACTTGGGAGGCGGAACGCCTAAAGGAGAATTCGACAAGGCAATACTTTCGATTTTTCGTCAGGAACTACTTTAAAAGAGAGATTAGAAATATTAGGTGAGCCGGGGTTGCTAAGCCTGGTAAAGCGGTGGGCTGCAGTGAAACCCGCCGAAACCCGCTATTCGTCGGTTCAAATCCGGCCCCCGGCTCCATCATCCACGCTTCAGAAGTGCGGCGGTTTGCCTGCCGCTCCGACTCGGTAAGCCTCGCTCAAATATCCAGTTGGTGGCTGGAGTTCTGAGATGGGTCGGGGCATGAGATAATTTGAGGGTAGGAAATGGGCATGAACTTTTTGCAAAGGAAAACAAACAACTTTTGATGGACGAAAAGAAAACAATAAGTAAAGGTACGAAGAATAGAACTTGGGAATAAAAGGCCCGATAAAAAGGGATGGCGAAATATTGGCCCAGGTATTACAAAAGTGCCCTCGTTGCAAATGGCGAGGAAGAACAAACGCAGATACTTGCCCCAAGTGCGAATATCCATTACAACATACGGTTAAAAGCGGCAAGAGAGACAGAAGCGGTGGCTCCAAAAGATAAATGAATACAAAAAAGAGCAAAAATGACGATCAATTGATTAAAAATCTTAATAAAGAAATAGCGGGCCATAATTTGTCTCTTTTCTCCAACACAGACAAGCAGTCCGTGTAGACCCTGGCTTCGTTTCTTAGAGCCATCAGACCTGAACCCAAGCTCTATCATATAGCCCCCGGCTCCAGCACCGTGGGTTCAGAAAAGACGGCTCTTATGTAGTATGAGTTTCATGACACACTGACTGATATCCGACAGCCGTTTTTCCAGAAATTCCTCCGCGATTCAAATCATCTATTTATGTGTACCACTTTTGGCGGGGGGAGTCCGTTGAAGTGTGTCGCTGACGAGATGGAGTATGCTCCGATGTTCTCAGCGTAAACTAGGTCGTCTATTTCCAGTTCAGGCAGTTCGTCGGACAGCGATATCGTGTCGAAGGCGTCGCATGTCGGCCCGAATGTCGCGCTGATTTTTTTCTCCCCTTCTTTGAATGCCTTTATCGGGTACTCGCAGTGGTCGAACACCTTGCCGGAAAATGTGTGATATACTCCGTCATTCAAATAATAACACGTTTTTCCGTCCCTCACTGATTTGCCTATGACCTTTGCCACCAACGTGCAGGCGGTTGCCACAATGAATCTTCCCGGTTCCGCCAGTATCTGTATATGTGGAGGAAACAACCGTTTCACCTCGGAATTGATTTTTCTTGCCAACGTCTTGAATGATTTTACAGTACGGTTGTATTTTACGGGGAATCCTCCCCCAATGTCCAATAGCTGCAGCTTTCTTCCCCTCAGCTCCACTTCCTTGAAGATTGACGATGCCAGATTAAGCGCCTGCACATAGTTGTCGAAGTTCGTGCACTGGCTTCCCACGTGGAAGCTCAGTCCCTCTACTACCAGACCCACCTTGAACGCTTCTTCAATCAAGTCCACCGCTTCTCCAGGATGCGCCCCAAATTTTGATGATAGCTCTACCATCGACCCCGTATTCGGTACTCTTATTCTAAGCGCCAGTCCCGCGTTAGGAGCGTGCTTTTTTATCTTTTTTATTTCCTCCGCGTTGTCGTAGGTTACCAGCGGCTTGTACTGATTCAACAATTTCAGAGTTTCAGATGGTTTTATCGTGTTTGCATAAATTATTTTATCCCAGATGTAATCTTGCCTTTCTTTTTCAGGAAGGTCTTTTATATTCTCGTGAACGAGCATGAACTCCGGGAACGACGCCACGTCAAAACTCGAACCTATTTTGTACAGGGTTTTGATGATTTCCGGGTTTGGGTTCGATTTTACTGCAAAATATGCTTGAACCGTTGGCAGGTTTTCCTTGAATTCGCGGTAGTTCTGCCTTATTTTTTCGTGGTCGATTATGAATACCGGCGTTCCATGCTCCCGCGCTATTTGCTGGAACAATTCCTTGTTTATACCTTCTTCATTTTTCGTTTTTGCCGCCGTCCCACCCATAGATATAATTTTCGGTCTCACGGTATAAATAGGAAATTTTTGAACTGCCATGGGTCATCGTCAGCAACTGCCTCTGGATTTTCCTTGAAGAAAATTCTTCTATTTTTCAGAGGGGTCCAGTCGTACGGCTCCGATACGAATTTTCCCAAGTACGGCTTGGCGATTTTCAAAATGTAATCGTGGGGCAGGTCGTCCGGCAGGCAAACTCCCATTCTCGGGTTTTCCAGCATCCAGCATACTGCCGACACGACTCCCGCTGCCACTTGGAGAGTTGTGGCATTTTCTCCCGGCGCCAGTTTTCTTGCCTCGTGTATGTCCAGCAAGCTGCCCGTCCACCAAGAGTTGTACTTGTGCCCCATCACCAAAGCTCCCAGGATATCTGCCCCATCCGTGATTTCATCGTTCATAATCCTGATTTTTGGCTGCATTTTGTAGTTTCTCGAGCGTAGCTCGTGTAGCGAGGAGATGGTTTCATGGCAGGTATGGTAGGCATAGTGCACCGTCGGGCGATATACTGCCTTTCCATTGTTCCAGACGGTGAGCCTATCGGATATTCCAAAAGCCTCACCATGCCTTATCACCATGCCGACAATCTCCTCATTCGGTATCCAAGACCTCACCCAGGTGTTGATGCCCATCCGGGGGAGGAAGATCTGGTTCTTGGGCCCGTAGGGTGGTAGCTGTGCCAGCTTTGGAAGTTGTTTTTCGTGAGTTCCCCAGCCCATCTCCGCCGGCGCTGTTCCTTCCTCTCTTAGCCCTTCTATGCTCCACGTACCCACGAACTCGTTGACCTCTTTCGGCCTGTTCGTTATCTGCGTATCCCGCTCGCTGCAGTGTATCACCTTTACTCCCAAGTTCATCGACAGATCTGCAAAGTTTCTCTTGGTTATCAGCTCCCGGAGTTTTTCGGCTTCTTCTTCAGAAACTTTTTTATCAGAAATTAACTTATTCGCGATGTCTATCAAAGCCTTTTTTGTGAAGTGCGATATTAATCCAGGATTTGCCCCATGGTCCAGCACCGCGGTAGTCGCATCCTTCCAATCTTTGAACATCTCCCTCAGTTGCATTTGTCTGTAGTAGAGTGATTTTTCGAACGTGGTTTTATTCTCCATGTTCGATTCCGGATCCCACTCCTCAACCGATGTGTTCACGTACAGGACTTCGTGGTCGTGGCACCACTTTACTATTTCATTACACCCCAGGTTCCACGCCAGATCTACAAGCAACCCGCCAACGTCAAGGTAACTGGATAGGATTTTTACGAGGTTTTGCCGCGTTATTTTTTCACGCACGAATTTTATCCCTTTGTCCGTCCATTTTCTCAGTGCATCCGCCTTATCTTCAAAATCTATTACGGTAATATTTTGGTACGGTATTTTCACGTGCCTCAGAAGTATCGGCAATGTGCATTTTGCCACCGCTCCATAACCCAACATCAGGACTTTATTTTCAAATTTCATCGTTGGCACACCCAGCCATGACAAACTTTCCGAAATGCCTATGATTAAACTTCTTCCAAAGTAAAAAAAGCCACTCATCTTAAAAGCTTTCGTTCCATGACCTGATGGAAACAATACAAATCCTTAAATCTTTAATTCTAATACGCAGGACGGATAAAGTCTATGGTGCCCGAGCGAAATCCGAACCACTTGTGCCACCAAGAATAACCCCACGGTGATAGGGCGATGGGATTTCAGCCCTCAAACCCACCTTGAGCCGCCAATTGTGAACACACGGTGCCCAAGCTTGCCCCCGGTTCCAGCTTATTTATTTAAGTAGCGCACGCTTAAGGAAGCTTCATGAATTGTACGAAATCTTTCAGCGTTCGCTTCGCTAGTGTATAGTTCGTCCTCCTTTCCGCTCCAATTGTGGAGTGAGGCGCCGGCCCATAGTCGTGGCCTGGATAAACTTCGATGTCGTCATCAAGCTTCATCAGCTTATGGAAGAGGCTATGATATATGTCCTTGGAATTTCCTCCGAGCAAATCTGTTCTGCCGCATTCTCCTACAAAGAGCGTGTCACCAGTAAGGAGTTTGCCGTCGACTAGGAGACATATGCCATCGGGACTATGCCCTGGCGTGTGAATCACCCTGATGACTATACCGCCTAGACTCAACACATCTCCATCGACGACATTAACATCCTTAACGATCTTGGCCAGTTCGTGTGCAACGACTTTCGCGCCGAACCTCAATTTGATATCTTCGTTGCCTGCAACATGATCGCTGTGGTCATGTGTGTTGATTACATATTTCACGCGCAAATTCTGATCTCTCAATATTGGCAACATTGCTTCGAAGTTAGAACTCGGATCCACAACGACGGCTTCTTTCGATGCTTCGTCTGCAATAATATAGGAGAAGTTATCGCCTTGATGTCTAATCTGTTTAAAGAACATGATGTCAACCTCGCCTTAAATCTCCTTTTGCATTTCGGTGCTATATCATATCATTAAGCCGCCGAACCTGATCCCACGCTGCACGTCCCAACCCCCGACTCCAGTTACTACGTCGGTTCTTCGGGTTGTTTTTGTCTTTTCTTGTATTCATGTCGGTAGTAACCATAGGCTGCTAGGCTTCCGAGGTAGCTGGCTAAGACCACATAACCGTAGAGCAGAGACACCAGGAACGCGTAGCCGTTTAACATGATGCTGCCAATCTGGTATAACAATACGTAGACGTAGAGGCCAGTGGGCCAACGTTCGGGGTGATGATATGGCTTCTTTTTCGTGATTGTCCGATACAAGAGATCGAAAATCAGGAAAAGGATCACAGGGGCGCTGGTTATCAGTCGACCGCTATCCCTACCGTTAAATAAATTCAAAATCCACAGTAGGAAGAAGGGAATCAACAACGCGTTGACGACGGGGCCAAGCTTCCGTTCTATTTGTTCACGTCCTTGAGCCCGTAATACAAATACTAAAATCAGAACAACGTTGAAGACAATAGAGAAAACCACAATGAGATTATCAATCAAGTTCCCATTCATCGTATTTCACAAAATAGTCCTTCTTTTAAACGCCTAATTAACTTTCCCGCCGTTCTTAGAATGCTCATTTGGGGAATCAGCAAGTTTTCGAAAAAAAATTCTATATTTTTCATCCAAATCCTATCTTAAACTTATTGCATGATGGGCATTTCTAAACTCTCCTCATCCTAACCCGGGAGATACGGCCTAAAAAATGTTGAAAAAGCTGACTTTGCCTTCTCCTTCCTGCGGAATTCATACCCGTATAAGAGGCCCACAACAAGTCCGATAAAGTGCGCCATGTTTGCAATGGAGCCTCCAATATCGGTTAGTACCAATACCGCAGATAGGGCTCCGAAAAATAAGGTTACTATCCAGAGCTGCAACGGGAAAAAGAAAAACAGGAGGACGCGCATCCTGGGCGCAAGTGCCGTCAGGGCCCCCAGGACCCCGAGTATAGCTCCGCTCGCACCAAGGACCACGAAGTTAGGAGGGATAACCAGTATTTGGGCAGCCCCAGCCACGACTCCCGAACCCAAAAATAGATAAACGAATTTCCTCCTGCCTATCCTGGCTTCAAGTACCGGCCCCAGGGAGAAAAGAACAAGGCCGTTAATGAGAAAGTGTGCGAATCTGCCGTGTGCGAATATAGAAGTCACAAGTGTCCAAGGTCTGAAAAGCACGGTGGATGGAGATAAAGTTAGAAAGTAAAGAAAGGTACCGTAATCGCCGGGGCTGAAGTATGCTGGACCCAGCAACGCTTCAGCTACCAGCTGTGCAACGAATACCGCAAAAATAACCAAAAGGAGAGTAAGACTTGCCTGCCGAAACACAAAATCCCTGAAGAAGCTTGGCCTTCTCTTGGATACTCTGGGAAATTTTATTTCATAACGTAGTTGCATCGGCTTGGGGGAAACCTCTCGTTCAGGTGGCACCTCCCTGAAATCCTGACCTAGATCCCGATGTTCGGCCTCTTCCGTCCCCTCACATGAGTGATTCTCTGGCAGGCGATGCTCGACACAGAAGGTGCCGCCACAACGCCTACACCTGAACGGCAACGGGGTCTCCACTCCGCACACATCGCACTTAGCCATCTTCCACACCTAGGCTGTTAATGGTTGGACTACATATTTTTAGTAGTTTCCAATACTTTTAGGATATGACCGGAACCTAAAAACTTGATTATTTAAATCCTCACCAGCAATTCAGTTACATCAGCCGCGGAAACACTTTTAATAAGAACTCGGCCGGAATATTAAAATTTATCCCCCAAACCTCTTTATTAACTTAAGGCTTTAGGTCGTTTAAGCGACCTTCGGTAGATTAGGAGAAGCCTAGACGTTTACCCTGCAAAAGGTTATTAATACAACAACAAAAAACTAACAGGTATATATGAAAACCACAAAAGTTCCGGGCAAGAATAAGAAACACCAAGTCCTCTTATATGCATTGAGCACTTGCGCATGGTGTAAAAGGGTAAAGGCCTTTCTCAAGGAAAATGGTATTGAATACGAATACATAGATGTTGACCTAGCCGATGAGGAAACCAAGAAGAAGATCAAAACTGATATCTCGAGTAGAGGAGGAATGCTAGCTTTTCCAACTACAATTGTGGATAATAAAAAATTAATCTGTGGATTTCTAAAAGACGAGTTAATTGAGGCGCTGGAAATTTGACAACGATCGAGAAAGTGAAAAGCAGGGCTGAGAGCGATGCGAGAACATACGGTTATTACTTGAACCCAGACCCAGACTTCCTAAATGACCTTCTGGAGGGACTGAAGCAAAATGAGGAAAAATACGGATATCCATCGTGCCCCTGCAGGCTCGCATCTGGAAAACTCGAGTTTGACCGGGACGTGATATGCCCGTGCGATTATAGAGATCCAGATGTGTTGGAGCACGGTGCCTGTTATTGCGCGCTTTACGTTAGAAAGGATGTCTATGAAGGGAAGACACCCACCAAGCCTGTACCTGAACGTAGGCCATCAGAATTAGCAGAAAGGGCGCAAGGTGCGGTATCTGAAATCGAAAAAGCAAATGGACAGGTGGCACCTGATTTGCCTACTAAACCTGCAGGGACTGAGATGAAATTATGGTATTGTAAACAATGTGGTTATGTCTGCTTTCGGGAAAATCCGCCCTATATATGCCCCGTCTGCAAGGCAAAAAAAGAATTGTTTGCTGAAATAACTCTGTATGTCGGAACTAGAAGTTAAAAATAATGGGATACGATACACCAAAAACTATTTTTATACATTAAACATCCAATCAAAATAATTTTAATTTGCATCAGACGGAAAAATGGAATGATGAATATGGAGTCAAAGGACGAGGCAAGTCGGGGGGGATGGAAAAAGGCCGTGTTATCGCGATATCAACCTTCAGATTCTCTTCATCATCACAATCATGACGCCCTTGACGGTAGTCGCTATAACTCCAGCCTTTCCAAGGATAGTGCAGGAACTTAACATATCGCCTCAGGAAGTTGGGCTGCTTATTTCCGTATTTACATTCCCAGGGATAATCACAACCATCGGGTTTGGAGTTCTAGCAGATCGATTTGGTAGAAAAAAAATTCTATTTGCTACATTAATGATATCGGGTATCGCGGGAACGACATGTGCATTCGTCCGTGATTTTAATTCATTGCTGTTATTGCGCTTCCTACAGGGGATAGGGGCAGGCCCACTACTGTCGCTCAGCGTTACGGTTATAGGTGATCTTTATTCAGGTGACGAGTGCGCTAAAGCAATGGGCTATAACGTCAGCGCTCTGGACATCGGTCTGACTATTTTTCCATTTATTGGAGGGGCAATAGCCATGCTCGGGTGGTACTATCCCTTCATAATTCAATTTATCACAATCCCAGTTGGGATCCTTTTACTATTCTACCTGAAAAATCCTGAAATAAAGGACGGACAAAGTATAAAGGAATATTTGAAAAACGCCTGGCAAATTATAAAAAATAGACGGATTATCGGCCTCTTCTTCGACAGTGCCATAACGTTCATGATATTTTTTGGGATTTACATGACTTATTTACCATTATTGATAGGTATCTCATTTGGAGCATCCCCTATTGTTATAGGATCTATAATGTCATTCATACCCCTAGTCTCCGCTTTTACATCTTCACAGGTGGGGAAATTGGCTAGGAGATCCTCTGAAAAAAATCTTATAAAAGCAGCTTTTATTCTTTACGCTTTAGCTTTATCCATCATTCCGTTTGTCTCCAACATATGGCTACTTCTGATACCTGCTGTAATTTTTGGAATCGCGCACGGTACTAATGAACCCAGTATACACGCACTTTTATCAAGCTCCGCATCGATAAAACACCGCGCTGCGCTTATGTCAGTAAATTGGACCGTTGTCAGACTGGGACAGACTTTAGGCCCGCTTTTAATGGCGGCAACTTTTGTTATGTGGGATATAAGCGCTGTTTTTTACTCAG
The DNA here is from genome assembly GCA_964446015.1 of Hadarchaeota archaeon (SeqCode). Classification (GTDB taxonomy): domain Archaea; phylum Hadarchaeota; class Hadarchaeia; order Hadarchaeales; family Hadarchaeaceae; genus Hadarchaeum. The sequence continues at coordinate 2,761 of CAYUMT010000052.1, read as the reverse complement.
GTGTTGTTCTGTCAATTATCATGTTTTTGTTAGCAATGATAATGATAAAGTAGCCTTAAATTCAGTTAATTTGATAAATTAACCTATTTTCTAAACATTTAGTACGCTACGTGGCTAAATACAACCTAGAATCTAAATTAAGTTATTCTTATTATTTTTAGAGGGTTATAGGATACGCTACTTTGTTTTTTAAATATAAAGAATATTAAATCTACTCTAACGTATAAGAATTCGTAACCTGCCAATTTTACTCCCAAAGTTTATGAACCAAACCACTTTTTCAGTTTAGCAAAGAATCCAACTTCTTCCTTTTTCTCCGCTACCGGCTCCTCTTTTACTCCGACTTCTTCCTCTTTCACTTCGACCTTTTCCTCTTTCGCAACCGGCTCTACTTTCGTTAGATACTTGTAAACGGTCAGATATGATAGGTTAAGCCTGTCAGAGATAGCCTTGTACGTCATTCCACGTTTCCTTAGTTCTTCCATTTTCTTTAATTTCTCAGGAGTAACTTTTCTCCTCTTATCTCTTTTCACCATGTTTTCCCTCCAATTTTATATTATCATATCAACATTTAGAGCTTTTGTATTATAAAAGGATTACGCCTCAAGACTAAAACCCAGAATAACTACGCTAATATATAAAATATGGCCTAATAATCAAATATATGCAAAAAGTAGAATTAATACTACCTACAGGGGATGAATTTTGCCTTAGAGCCGCGGTAAACAACGGGGCTGACGCAGCATATCTGGGGTTTAAAAGGTTCAATGCTAGAAGAACTGCAGGCAATTTTAGTGAGAAAGATGTATTCGGCGCTATAAACTACTGTCACGCCAGGAATGTAAGGGTTTACGTGGCCCTGAACACATTGGTCAAGAACTCTGAGTTAGATGAGTATTTTAAATTAATAAACGTCGCATGTTCCGCTGGTGCGGATGGTATAATAATACAAGACCCCTGTTTCATTCCTTTAATAAAACAAAACTTTCCCGACCTAGCAATACATCTGTCAACGCAGGCAACCACAGTAAACAGTTACTCGATACCAAACGAAGTTGATCGTGTTATACTTGCTAGGGAACTTCCTTTGGAAGAGATATCATCTATCTCAAAAAAGTACCAGACGGAAGTTTTTGTACATGGCGCGCTATGTTTTAGCTACAGCGGACAATGCCTGTTCTCGTCAATAGCTGGAGGTAGAAGCGGTAATAGAGGGATGTGTACCCAACCGTGCAGGAAGATGTACAACAACAAATACCTACTCAGCACGATGGATCTTTGCCTGCTACCGAAAATCCCTGAGTTAATCGAAGCTGGCGTTGCAGCTTTCAAAGTAGAGGGTAGGATGAGAAGCCCACTTTACGTGGCCACCGCCGCGCGCATATACAGAAAATACATAGACGCATATTACGCTGGAACATTTTTAATTGATGAGAGGGATATTGAAGAACTTAAGCAGGTTTTCAACAGGGGATTCACGACAGGTTTCGCTTTCAACGACAGTATCGTCGACTCCAGAAAACCCATGAACAGAGGTTTATTTCTTGGCACCTTCGAGGGAGAAAAGATAAAATTGAGAAATAATCTAAGCCTCGGTGACGGGGTAGGCATTTGGATCGGGGACGAAGTAATTGGGTATATAGTAAAAAGAATAGTAAAGGAAGGAGTTAACGTTGAGGAGGCCTTTAAAGGGGACATTGTAGAAATTGATGCAAAGGGAGCGCCTAGCGGGGCACTTGTTTACAAGACATCCTCTGCAGGTATGCAGTTTTACATCGGCGATGAAATAGAACCCGTAGAAGTTAGGCTCAAGAAATCAAACATAAATTTACCGCATTTTAAACCTATTGAGAATAACTCCAACATAAAGATATTTATGAAGGTTTATAACAAAAAGTCCGCAAAAGCTGCTGATAAAGCAAAAGCGGATGTTATATACTATGACATATTGAAAGACGATTGCGAAGATGCTAAATCTATATTAAAGCACTCAAAGTTTTTCGTGTATACTCCGAGAATACTTTACGATAAACAGCTTCTCGAAGTTACTAAAAAAATAAAAAATATAAATCCAGAAGGAGTCCTGTTAGGAAACAGGGGTCTGTTGAAATTCTTGAGTGGTTACGAGATTCATTTGGATTATTCATTTAATTGTTTTAACGATATAGACTTGAACTGCTATCCAAGCATCCCCATCATATCACCAGAATTGAACTTTAATGAAATATACGCGCTGAAAAACAAGCGATTCATTGCTTTTGTACACGGTGATATAGTCTTGATGAACAGCAGGCAAAAACTTGGAACTCAGGAACTAGTAGATAGCTTGGGTAGGCGCTTTAGAGTGAGGATAAACAACAGCATAACTGAAATACTGAATTCTAAAAAGTTGGGATTGTTCAACAAGGCCCGAGATTATGTCAAAGCTGGCATCAAATATTTTTACATTGATTTAGAAAAGGACGTTGATAAGTTTATCCGCATTTACCGAAAAATATTGAATTTTGAGCCGTTTGATGACCAGAGGATAAGGAAAGGATACACAACTGGGCATTTTAGCAGAGGCGTTGGTTAAACCTCGATAAAAAATCTGTTTTACTTTTAATAATAAAACATAATTTTCAGACTTAATTTATTTTAACTCTTTTACCCTTGACCATGTAAATTATCCTTTCAGCTATATTAGTAGCATGGTCGGCTATCCTTTCCAGGTAAGAAGCCACGAACAATACTCTTGCTATATCGTTGATTCTCCTTGGGT
>CAYUMT010000051.1:9647-11346 GCA_964446015.1 Hadarchaeota archaeon (SeqCode) | reverse complement strand
AGTATTATTCAAAGTATTTAAGGTGGGCCCGAAGGGATTCGAACCCTTGACCACCCGGTCTCTCAGGCCTTGCCTATGAGCTTCGTCCAACTCACTCTCATGAGCTGTCGGACGCTCTGACCTGGCTGAGCTACGGGCCCAAGTGGTTCTGTGCTTTTGTTGTTAAATAGGTTGATAGGGGTTATTTTTTCTTTTGCTTGCCCATAAACTAATAGGCAAACTAGCAAACTAACCATGGTGCGTGATTGGCAATAAAAATACTTACCCACGGCGACACCGACGGCATCTGCGCTGCGGCATTGGCGAGGTCTCGTTTTCCAGAGGCTGAGATCTGGTTCACGCGTCCAGTCCGCCTTCTGCGAGACTTAAACACAGTAGAGCTCGGAACAGCTGTATTGATCTTCGATGTTGCGATAAGCGAACACGACAAGGAACAGATATTCCAGCGAATGCGTGAGCTAGCGCAGAAGGATGAGGTGCTATACGTGGACCACCACCCGTTACCACCGGGCACACTAAAAAATGATTTCCCCGTAACGCAGTTGGCCCTTCAATCCGGGGCAAGTTCCTCAGAGCTTTCCTTCAGGCTCCTCGTTCAGGACCCAGGATCTGACCTTGATCGCGTGGCCCTTTGGGGGGCGATCTCCGATTATTGTGAGGATACTGACTTCGTGCGCGATAGGTTGAACAAGTACGACAGGCGGACCATCTACATGGAGGCAGGGCTGCTCAGCCAGGCGCTGGGTGAAGCTGCCGGGGATTACCACTACAAGCGGGATGTCGTTGTAAACTTGGCCCAGGGGATGCCCCCAACCGAGATCCCTGGCATCGTGGATCGCGCCCTTAAGGCGACAAAGAGGGACTGGGAAATTTATGCATTCGTGAAGAAAAACGCGGTTAAGGAGGAAAATATCGCGGTTATCTATAATCTTCCATCGGGGAGCCTCGGAAAAGCCGCCGTTTATGCCCTTGGCGTGACCGGTGCAGATATTGGGATTTGCACGAGGAAAAACGAGGAAGAAGTTGACATTAGCGTAAGGCGCAGGGCTGGTGTTAAGGTGGACCTGAATGACCTGCTTCGTCACATAACTGCCCGATTGGGCGGCTCGGGCGGCGGGCATGAAAGCGCTGGCGGGGCCACGATTCCAATCGGCATCATGGACACTTTTTTGCAAACAATGAAGAAGGAGATATCGCCGGTCCCGAGCATGCCATCTGGCCCAAGCGGCTAAAGCAGCTCTATTTCCTTGCCCTTTCCCAATTTCTTAGCTTTCTTGTAAACGACCCAATCGGTGGCGATGTCCTGAATGGCAAGGCCTGTTGAGTCGAATACAGTGATCTCGTCAGGCGAGGTGCGACTTGGCTTCTTTCCAGTTACGATCTCACCGAGGTCTGCGTAGATGACGTTACGCGCGACATCACCTTTCGATAGAGGGACGTTTACCTCTCCACCATGAATCGCCTGTTCAATATCGTCGACCACAACTTTAGCGCGCAATAGGATATTTGGGTCCAGCTCCTGTTTGCCCGGTGCATCCGCTCCGATTGCGTTAATGTGCATGCCCTCGCCAACGTAATCGTCCATTAGAATCGGCCGCTTTGATGGCGTAGTGGTAACGACGATATCTGCGCCATGAACCGCATCACGCGTGGCTTCATACGACTTCATCTCAATGCCCAGTTTACCGCCCAACTCCGC
>CAYUMT010000051.1:0-9547 GCA_964446015.1 Hadarchaeota archaeon (SeqCode) | reverse complement strand
TGGATTCTGTGGGTGTGAGTTTACTATCTTGACCCCTGCAGCATTTATCTCCTCAAGGTAGGCGGGCATCACTCTAAAGTCCCCGCCGTAGCGGTCAAACGATATGTACGTCTTGGGTGGCATCTGGACTTTGCTTAGGCCCTTGGCGCGGAAGGCCTCCTCAACTGCCTCTATGGTCTCCTTCATCGAGAGGAGTTCTGCGACCTCCTTCCTTGATAACAGAAGTACCTTCAATTCGACACCTACTTATGATAAAGTACGGTTCTTAATAACTTTTCTTTCCGTTTACAACAGAAGCCGAAACCTAGGATCTTTGCTAAATTTAGCTTGCCGTAAATCAAGAGCCTATATGCACCAGCATAAGGTCCGACAAATCCGCTGGAAATTCCAAATTCTTCCAGCAATTTCTTGAGGTCTTTTAAACCAGCCAAGTTCGAACTATAAATCGTTATTCGACCAGTATATGTGTCTATATAACCCTCCGCTTCTATGAAACCCACGATAAAATCCTTTTTAAATTTGCGAGATTCATTAGACATTCTCTGATTGATTCTCCATTTGTATGTTCCGTATGGAGCGTATTTTCGAAACAGAAGTAATATGTCTTTTCTTTTTGTACGGAAAATAAAGGAAACGTTCTTTCGCATACGTGTTCTAATGAACCCACATTTTCTAAAACGGGATGTAATAAACCTAACGAAAAATCTAAACATGTCTTTATCAATACTCGAGAACTCAATTATTACATCTGAATCACGCTTTGCCAGTGGTCCCACATATCCGTCACCCTTAAGATAGGCTACAGCTCTCCCCAGCATAAGATCAATAACAACTATTCTGATTATGATAAGCAACTTTTGTTGAGAGGTAGGCGAAAGTATTCATTCATAATGTTCGACGGTGTTAGTAAATCAATTTTAGTGTCAAAACTCTTATTTTGATTTGATTTTACTAGTTCAACGACAAAAAATAATGGCGCCGGGGAGAGGATTGCTCGGCCAACGGTTTTGGTCCGTCGACTCTCGAACCTCTGACCGCTCGGTCGCTGCACTGACATGTCGTTCCCTTGATTGAGGTTCGTTCTTCATCCATGTCAGGTTTAACAGCCGAGCACGTTCGGCAGGCCAGCATTAGCTTAGCCTACTACCTGCTGCGCCACCCCGGCGTCAAAGGTAGTATTTCCCATCCCATATAAGTCATTTCCGAGAATGTTTGAGAATCTAAAAAACCGCCATTTTTACTTTCCCAGAGTTCTCAATCCTTTTAACATTATTTTGAATGTCTTCTCGAGGTTCGCCTTGTTATCAAGCCGTGTGATCGCTTGGCGGAGCTTAATTTTCGGAAATCTGGACAAACGCTTTGCGTTCATGATCATTTGGGGCATGGCCCTGACTATGTTGTCGACAATCGTGATATCGGCGGCTTGCGCGGTCCTCGACATGGGATTGAGGTCGATAGCAATAACACGTTTCCCTAGCCGCTTCAGCGCCTCTGTTCGGTCACCGTCCTCAAGCGAGACAAGTACCACGTCAGCCGCTGCTATGCCCCGCTTGTCCACCTTTCTGCGGTTGCTGTGGATTTCATCTATTCTGGTGGAAAATCTTTTATCGGTTCCGAATATCTCCCGAGCTCCATGCTTACGAAGCCAACCCGTTATTGCTTTCTCCCTTTTTGCCGAACCGTGGAACAGGTTTATTTCTATTTTAGCGCCTACTGCCTTTGCAAGCCGCACTATGTCGTCTGGCACAAGAGCTGCCGCGTTGCCGTTAACGGAAATTACTGGATTCTCGGCTGTGAACATAGCAGCGGCGGCGGCTTCAATAGCCCGTTTCGCTTGTGGCGTAGTCCGCTCGCCAATTAAGTAGTCAAAGGCCTCTCCTCTGCCATGCGCCGCAAGGCCCTCGGGAACGACAAGGCCTGCCCTAAAGCCCCTCACTAACCTTTCCCTTATCCGAAGGGACTCTGCTCGCGGGTGTAGAGGGGAGATGCCCATGATATCACCACGATGCATACTTAGCTCATCCCCCCATCACCAAAAAGCTTTTTGAGGTCGAGAATGGATTTTAAAAGCGGTGGATATGCGCTTGAAGGATATACGCTTGAAGAATATGCGCTTGAATCTAATCGCGATAATTCCCCTAATTCTCGGGATAGTCGCCCTGGGGGCCGGTTTCTACGCCACGGGAACGGTGAGCTACATGATAATCGGAGTCGCTGCCGCCACGGTGCTGGTTTCAGCCGCCATACTTTTTTCATACACCAAAAGGACTTCTGAGGCAAAGCAGGTCCCAATCGAGAACTTCTCCCTTTGGGTCGATGTCGGAGAGCCAGCGGATCAGCTAAAGAACTTAAATCTCATCGACAGTGCGACAGCTGTGCGTATCACCAGTACGGACTTGGCATCCCTGGGCGCAAACGCGGAACTACTTGGGAACCGAATTTCCATGCTGACTGGAAAACCGGGTTTTGAGGGCTTGCTCGAGGAGAAGCTGTCCAAGCGTGGCGAGAACCTTGCGAATGATATAAATGCGATAACAACCTTGATGAACTCCTCCAATGAACTGTATGAGGATTTTATAACAAAAATTGAACAGTGCGCTGCCCAGGCGGATCGATTGGCGAATAAGCTATTCGAATTCGAGGGCGGAAAACCCTATACAATCTACATCTATGTTGACCCGCTTAGGAGGGCGGCTGAAAAGCTGTCCAGGGACCTCAGGCTGACATCCGCAAACATCTCAAAGTTCATGCGCGCTTCGCATATAGTTTCGCAGCCAACCGAGCAGGTCGCACGGAGCCAAAAAGTTTTACAGGGTCTGCCCCAGATAGAGACTCAAACCCCGGCACAGGAAACACAAGTTATGGAGACCCAGATCCAACCCGAGACGAAACAAACTGAAACCCAATATTAGAGGCGGCGGAAAATGAAGCCGCATATTAATCTTGTCTTCATCGGACATGTCGACCACGGAAAGTCCACACTTATAGGTAGGCTCCTCGTGGAGAGGGGCATTATCCCTGAGAAGGACATCAAGAACGAGGCGGGGAGTTTCAAGTTTGCTTGGCTAATGGACAAGGAAAAGGAGGAGAGGACGAGAGGGGTAACCATTGGCATAGCATACCAGAAGATAGAAACTCAGAAAAATTACATCACGATAATCGATGCGCCGGGCCACAGGGACTTCGTTAAGAACATGATCACGGGCGCGAGTCAGGCCGACGCGGCCGTGCTTGTGGTCGCGGCGGACGATGGAATAATGCCCCAGACCCGAGAGCACGCCGCCTTGGCATTCACCCTCGGTGTGGGTCAACTAATCGTAGCTATAAACAAAATGGACTTGGTGGGATTTCGTGAGGATGTCTATGAGGAGATAAAGGGCAACATGATGACGCTGCTCACGGGCATAGGCTACCGAAACGCTGGTGAGTTTCAATATGTGCCGGTGGCAGCCTTCCTGGGGGAAAACGTCACAAAGCCAAGCGCAAAGATGCCATGGCACAAAGGGCCGGCCATTTTCGGAGCTCTGGAGAACATAAGGGAGCCAGAGAAGCCAGTCGACAAACCCCTCAGGATCCCAATTCAGGATGTCTTCTCAATCACGGGCGTCGGGACGGTCCCAATAGGAAAGGTCGAGACGGGGAGCATGAAGGTCAAGGATATCGTTGTATTCGAGCCCTCTGGAAAAAGCGGCGAGGTCCGCAGTATCGAGATGCATCACGAGCAGGTCCAGCAGGCAGTGGCGGGCGATAACATAGGATTCAGCGTCAGGGGGGTATCCAAGGATGATGTCAGGCGAGGCGATGTCGTGGGGCACCCCACTAAGCCGCCGACGGTGACCAATGAGTTTACGGGCAAGATAGTGGTATTGGCCATCCCTGATGAGATCACGCCCGGCTTTCAGCCCCTCTTCCACTGCCATGCCGCGCACGTCCCCGGGAGGATCGCTCAAATTATCCAGAGGATAGACCCGCGGACAGGAGCGGTCGTGGAGGAGAACCCAAAATCCCTGAGGAAGGGAGAGGTAGGGGTGATAGGGGTCTCACTCAGTAAGCCCATGGTAATAGAGCGAGCGAGCGAAGTCCCAGAGCTCAGCCGGTTCGCCATCAGGCACGGTGGGCAAACGGTCGCAGCTGGTATGTGCATCGATTTGGTGCCGATAAAAAGCTAAGGCTTGGGGGTATATGGGGATTTCAGCTTGTGGGCCATCTTGCCCTCCCTATCGATGAAAGAATTAACCATATCGGTTGGGACCCCGACCACAGCAGCAATGGTTTTAGGCCTCAATCCAATGTCGTGTCCGGCGTAAATCATGTCCAATTTCTCGTATGGGATGCCGAGTTCGTCTTCGTCGGTCTGCCCCTTCCAAAGTCCCGCCGTTGGGACCTTATCGATCATTTGCTTTGGCAGTCCGAGATGGGCGGCCAATTGCTTCACCTGGGTCTTGTAAAGGGAACCGATGGGAAGCAAATCAGCTGCACCGTCCCCGTACTTTGTGAAGTATCCGGATTTGAGTTCGCTCCTGTTTCCTCCTCCGACCACCAGCCTGTTGAAAAGGTTGGCGTAGTAGTATAGGATCAGCATCCTTATCCTCGGCCTGATGTTCGCATTAGGTAACGTCGCGCCTACCTGAAAATCGGGCAGGGCCTTGCGGATATATAGGGCAATCGGGGAGATGTCCACAACCCGGAACTCTATGCCAAGTTTGTATGCCAAGTCGCGTGCATCGGCTACATCGTGCGATTTCGTAACGTCGCTCTCGGGCATCGTGACCGCTATCACCTTCTTTTCCCCGAGGGCCTTTGCGCAAAGGATGGTCACAACTGAGGAATCGATGCCACCGCTTAACCCCACCACAACTCCGTCGGCCCCAGCCTCATGGACTTTCTTTTTGATGAATTTTACCAGCTTTCGTTCGACTTTGGCGGGGTTAATCCTCAATGCGTCCGTGATTTTAACCAATGCTTTCTTGCTTGTCATGCGCACACCTAGAACCTCCTCGGATATGACCCAATGACCTTGAGCATAGCCGTCTTTTTCTCGACTTTTCTCAGGGCCTCCTTCACCTTTTTATCATCGCGATGCCCCTCTAGGTCTATGAAAAATAGGTAGTCCCCGAGCGCTTGCTTGGACGGACGGGACTCTATCTTCGTTAGGTTTATCCTCCTTGATGCAAACTCCCCCAGTATCTCGTGGAGTATGCCGGGCCTGTCGGACGCTGTATAAAATACTATGGACGTTTTGTCCTTCCCCGTCCTGCGGTTGTCCTCCTTCGCGATGAGCATAAAGCGCGTGATATTCTTCTCGCCCATCTGGATATCGTCCCTCAGAACCTCAAGTCCGTATATTTTTGCCAGGGATCTGGACCCTACTGCGGCCATGTGCGGCTGTTTAAGCTTGCCCACCTGCTCAGCGGCCTTTGCGGTGCTCGTCATATCTATCAGCTCCGCTTTGGGCAGGTTCTTTCTGAGGAAATTCTTACATTGGGCCAACGCCTGGGGGTGGGAGAGGACTTGGGTAATCCTTCCGATTTTTGTGCCCTTTACGCCGAGGAGGGCGTGGGAAATTGGAACGACGATTTCCTCCTTTACCCTCACCTCCCCCCAAGTCAATGCGTCAAGGGCCTCCCCAACTGAGCCCTCCCTCATGCTCTCAACCGGGATGACTCCAGCGTCGACCTCGCGTCGCGATACCGCCCCGACGACATCGGATATCATCGGGAAGGTGACTATCTCAACATCCCCATTGAAATGGGACAGAGCAGCGGCCTCTGCATAGGTGCCGCGTGGACCGATTACCCCTACCCTCATCCGGTTTCCCCCTCGAAGCGCCTGTAAATATCCTTGTAAGCACTTCCTACATCATTTTGGTCGAAGCGATTAAGGGCCGCCCTGAATGTTGCCTTGAGGACTTTGACGTCGCCAGCGGCTAAAGCGGTGTCAAGTGAGCGACAGGCCTCCATCATAGATCTCCTCATAAGCCCGGCATATTTATTGTGAACCTGTAGTTCTCCGTACAGTTCGGGGTTCCCTGCGAGGATCGCCTTTGCCAAGTTGATAAATGATGAGAACATGGGAGTGCTTAGCTTCTCGGCTTGCTTCATCCACTTTATGGACTTTATGGCGTTGAGGTATGAAATGAGCACGAAATGGGTCATGCACTGGCTGATCGCCATGATTCGGTCGTGCTCATTTGCGTCCATTTCGGTGATCCGCGCTCCCATCATCTTTAAGGTCCTCTTCAAGTAGCGGTACCTATTTCCGGCCCTTACTGGGATGACGACTATATCCTTCCCCTTAACGCTCGCCGCCCCCGGGCCGAATAGGGGATGCAGCGAGACCAGCTCAACCTCCGCCCTTATTGACCTCATCGCTTTCACGACCTCGGTCTTGACGGATGCGACATCTGCCAACAGCGCACCCCTCTTCGCCACCCCTGCGAACGATTTCACCGCCTCGGGGGTCTTTGAAATTGGTATTGCCACCAAAACGAGGTCTGCGTCCCTGACTGCCTCGGCTGCGGACTTTGATTTGACGCCCAACTCCGATGCGACTTTCTCGGCCTTTTTGGCGCTTATGTCCGAGATCGTTACTCCGCCTGTTTCTTTGAAGATGGTCGCGAGCCATCTGCCCATATCTCCAGCACCCACGATCGCGATGTTCAAATGGACCTCCTCCTCATCTCACGTTTTGCCGCTGCCATCATAACCTTGATGGGAGCCCTCTTTCCCGTCCATATCTCAAATGCTAGGGCACCCTGGTGAACGAGCATTCCCAGTCCTTCGACGGCCTTGGCCCTGGCCCCTTTCGCCTCGAGAAGGAGGCGGGTTTGGGCAGGTTTGTAAACTATATCATAAACGACTAAGCCGCGGTGCATCATGTCGGAGGTCACCAATGTTCGATTCGCATTGGGGTGCATTCCGACGGATGTTGAGTTTATCAGTATATCCGCGCATTCGAGGGCGCCCTTCAAATCCACCCTCCTGATTGACGTTGCCCTGACCTCAGTTCCCAGCTTCTTTTCTATGGCGGATGCGAGTTCCTTCGCACGCCGTGACGTCCTATTCGCTATGGTGAGCTCGGAGCCAGCCTTCGCGATGGAATATGCTATTGCCCTAGCGGCACCACCGGCGCCAATGAGCACCACCCTCTTGCCCTTTGTCCGGCCAATTTTTTCCTCGAGAGCCCTGAGCGCGCCCTCGCCATCGGTGTTGAAGCCAACGAACTTGCCCCCCTTATTTAGTATTGTGTTAACCGCGCCCGTGGCTACTGCTGAGTCGTCCAACTCGTCTAGTAGGCCCATCACGGATATCTTGTGAGGGATGGTGACGTTCAGGCCGGAGATGTTCATAGCCCTTGCCCCCCCCATCACATCTGTAAGGAGCCTCTCCGGAACCCGAACGGCCACATACATACAGTTAAGCCCAAGTTCATAGAATGCTGCGTTGAACATCACCGGTGACAGGCTACCCTCTACCGGGTCGCCGATGAGCAGGAAGAGCCTCACAGATCTCAAGGTTTGCCCTCCGTGGAAATGAACTCGCGCAGCAATCGCCTCGTGGTGGCCACGTCCAGCTGACCCGGTGCTGTACTTTTAGCAGCGTTCGCGTACGTGATCGGGGAGCCAAAGATCGGCGCGGCTATTCTGGTTATCCTCCCCGCGTCTCCCATCGCAAATGCTATCACGGGCAATGAAACCTCATCTTGGACTTGCACCAGCAGGTCCAGAACTCGGAAGGCATCTGCCGAGCTCCCGGCAAACGTCACAACCTTGGCCAGATCGCATCCAGCCTCCATCATCCCATTCACGATACTTTTCATCTTTTTTAAGGACGGGGTTTTCGAAAAGTCATGCCACGACATCAGCACCGAAACGCCTGAGCGCCTGGCCTCCGACACTAATCGGCTTCGTAGCTTTCCGGAAGTTGAGAGCTCTATGTCCACACAGGAAACTCCTGACGAAATGGCGTTTGATATATAGCTTATGCGTTTATCCTCGTTGCCCGAGAAGAGGCCGCCCTCGCGCTTTGGCCGGTTTGTGAAGATCGTTGGAATATCCTTCAGAATCAGCTTTTCCCATCCAGCCCTCTCGCGAAGCCCATCAAATCTGAGTTCAATCATGTCCGCGCCCTGTTTGACCGAACTGGCAGCGGCGGCCCTCATCTCTGTAATTGTATCGCCCATAACCGCGCCGCATATGGCGGGGGTCCTTATCCTGTGCCTCCCCAACTTCAGCTCTCCCAAATGCGACCCTCACTATCTCTCAACCAGGGTCTCCTCAACCTTAACGCCGAAGTGCCTACCGGCCTTTTCGGCGTGTATGAGCACCTCGTCGCCTGGCTTAAGTTTAGCGACCGATATTGGCTTGCCGTCCTTGCCCACTAGGTTGATCGTCTCAGCGTTCTGAAGTAGTGTCTTGAGTACCTCGCCGTCTCGCTCGGCCTCTACCAACAGGAACGGGCGCCTCTCTATCTTGACCCTGCCGACTATGCCCACCCTGGACTCGCCATTTGCGTTCACTATCAGGACCTCGTCGCCCGCATTGAGTTCTGACATGTACTTAGTCTTTCCACCCGGCAGCCTGATGTAGGCGTGCACGGCTCCGGCGTTCACGCGGAAGGGCCTGGGCTCCACGAACTCGCTTTCGAGGCTCTCAGAATGGACGAGGAACGTGCCGCTGGCCTGGCTTCCAACGAGCATCCCCTCGCCTATTGTCATCATGGAGGTTGTGTCGATGCAGGCTCGATCTCCGGAGCCCACGGGTTTAACCGTTTTTATCCTCACGGGTACAAGCTCAACCTTCTCGAGGGAAAGCGACTCTAGGACGTCGCTCGTCACCTTGACCTCTTTAGCCCCACGCTCCCTGGCGTCCAGAAGTACGCCGGCTGTGCCGACCTCCAGTGTTTCAGCAGCGACCTTGGCCTCGGTAGCATCTCGGACCCCTGCGAGGACCTTTACATCCGAACGTTGGAGTTCAGCTATCATGTTCTCCAATGGGATAACCTTCCAATCGGGGGTAACCGCGATTAAGAAATCCACGGACCTTCCGACATTTATAGCGGCCTGCTCCAGTTCCTTATTAGCCACCTCCACAAGAGCGGCCACCTTGTTTCCACTGGCGTGCAGCGACTCGGCCCGCTTAATCACCGCCTCGGCCTCGCTCCTTTTCCTGACGCTGAGGACAACGATGCTAACGCCTGATGCAGCTTCGTCGGCAGCTACCAGAATGGATCCCAACTTCAGGACGTCCCTCGCCTCTTCAGGCCCAACTAGAACCGCGTCTGCACCCGCTTCTAAAGCTGCGAGAACGAATGGTTTCCTGCGGTCAAATGGCTCGTCCCAGTCAGCCTTGACCCATAGGAGCTTGCGCAAGGGCCTCACCTCTTTAACTCACGCAGAGCCTGTTCTACCGTTGCGCCATCGTGTACTATGCGTACCAGGGCCCGAGTCATAGCGGTCGGGTTTCTGTGCTGGAAGATGTTCCGCCCGATTGAGACGCCGATGGCCCCGGCCTGCAGGGCTTCGCGGGCAATCCTCAGTACATCCCTCT
>CAYUMT010000050.1:0-11594 GCA_964446015.1 Hadarchaeota archaeon (SeqCode) | reverse complement strand
CGGAAGCCCGAGAAGATCCTCACGGACAACGGCAACCAGTTCAAGGAGCGATGGAAGCGATGGTGCAGAGAAAACGAGATGGAACCCCTGCTCGCGCATCCGTACTACTCACAGGACAAGGGAAAGGTCGAACGGACCATCAGGAACGTCGCCGAGGAGTTCGTCAACCTGCTGAGGAAGTTCCCGGAATGGCTCGGCAAGATTCGTGAGTACAGACATTGGTACAACAGGCACAGATTTCACAGGGGAATAAACACCCAACCCGCGAAACTTTACACAGCGTCCATCTGATAATCCTAGCTCCAGCAAGTTCTCAGCCCTCGTCCCTAGTCGGTACTCTCTTCATTGGCCGATGAACGTTCAATTATATCCGATGAGAGCAACAGCTGCTGTTCAACACGGCTTCGATCGTCATTTATGAGCAGGAATATAGGTGATCAAGTGGTCGGAAGTTTGTAATTCGACTGCAAGTGTTAACTTGGAAAGTTTACTTAACACAGCACAAAAATATATATGGCCATGGGGTAAATTATCGTAAGGGATTGAAATCCAGTCCGTTCAAAATCTAACAAAAACAAATTCCTTTGCCACCGCCAAAAAAATACTCTTTGGGATAGGTGCGGTAGACAAGGTTGGCGTAGAGGCTAAGTTGCTTGGGGCAAAAAAGGCGTTCATAGTGACTGATTCAAATGTAGTTAAGTTAGGTCTCGCTGACAGGGTAATTAAACCACTTGAACATGAAAACATAGCCCATGAAATATGGGATAAGGGGGAGCCGGAGCCAAGCGTGAATAACACCCAGGGAGCTGTGGACAAAGCACGCGAAGGGGTTTTTGACCTGGTCATCGGGGTCGGCGGGGGCAGCATCCTCGATATTGCCAAGACAACGGCGATACTTATGAGACAATCGGGAGGCGTGAAGCAATACCTCGGCGTAGCCCTGCCTAAACCGGAAATACCGTTTATTCTAATACCTACGACTGCAGGTACTGGATCCGAGGTTTCCAACGTAGCTGTTCTAGCAGTTGTGGAGGAAGCCTTCAAGTATGCTATATACAGCCCATTTATGTATCCGGATATTGCAATAGTTGATCCTGTAATGTCTTCTACAATGCCGCCTCGATTAACGGCCATTACGGGAATCGATGCACTTGCCCATGCCGTCGAAGCCTACGTTTCATTGCAGGCGAGCCCATTCACCGACGTTTTTGCGGTGGAGGCCATCAAGATGGTCAATCAATATTTGCGTGCCGCCTACTTCAATGGGAACAACATGGAGGCCCGCTATGGCATGGCCAAGGCCTCGCTTTTCGCCGGCCTCGCCTTAGGCAATGCTGGGACTGTGTTGGGTCACGCGGCAGGGTATGCCCATGCACATATTCACCATCTCCCCCATGGGGCTAGCATGGCGCTTACATTACCGTATGTGTTGGAATACAATGCTTTCGCCAACGTTGAAAAGCACGCCCGCATTGCCGAACTTCTCGGCGAAGACATTGCAGGGTTATCCGCCAGGGATGCCGCACTAAAGGCCGCTGTGGCATTTAAAAAACTCCTAATGGATCTTGACATACCGGCAAGCTTAAGCGAGGTGGGCGTGAAAAGGGAGCAAATATCGGAAATTGCTGAGCGCGTGTTTAAGAGCAAATCTCACGTAGCCCGTAACCCAAGGAAGGTAATGCTAGAAGAAATGATTAAACTCTTTGAGAGAGCTTACCAAGGGACATTGGGTGCAGATTAATTTACATACAGTATTTGTGAAAACTAATGATACTAATCATAAAACTCAGCTGAAATTTTCATTGTTCTTGAAAGATTCTGTGGCGGTTTTAAATGCGCTTAATCTATCTTTTTGGAGCCATTTCCAGGCAAATACCGGACAAGGAGCAGATTCTGCAGCGATTTTAGAGGAAATATACCTATCTTCTTAGATATCGGAAAGCGAGAGTAAGACGCGGGTAATGTTTTGGGGATGTTGTCCTCGAGTAGGTTAAGTCTAGATTTTCCAAAGTTCAGTAATTATGATCAATTAACCGGAAACACTTTCTACCCAAGACCTACAGGCAACCATCAAAGGGTCTACGAGCATGTGCTTCCTTTTACCCATGAGTTTCTTTAATTCACTCAAACACACTCTCTTAGAAACAGCCCCAAACAAAAAGCCGATATCATTTGTCTTTCCAACGTACTGTGCACCAACAATTTTTCCGTCATCGAGAAGTAATCTACGGTAGTTGTTCCTGTGAGTTTTCTCTATAACTTCCAGATCTTTGTTGCCGTGCATTTCGGTGCTGTACCCGATTGAGGCCGCATGCATGCCGAAGATATCTATTCCGACTAAGCTGGTAAATCCTCGGTATTTTTTGCTTAAACCCAGGCAATTGAAAGCAGCGGCCCTACCTTGCATCACGGCATTTGGCCAAATTTGGTTGAGGTTATTTTCACCCGTGATAATGTCCCTTGACTCCACGCAATCGCCACAGGCGTAGACGCTCTCAACGTTCGTCATCATACGTTCGTCAGTTAAAATTCCTCCGAGACCACCTATCTTTGTACCAGCGCTTCCTGCTAGGTCAACTCTCGGTTTCATCCCTGCAGCCATAATAATCATGTCGCATTTGATCTCTCTGGCATCCGTTTCCAACCCTGACACTGTTCTATTCCCCAGAACTTGAACCGCTTTTTCTCCGACAAATGTTTCGATTCCCATCTTGTTCAAAATTCCTTGGATGATGTTGGCTGGTTTTTCATCGAAGATCCTTGGCAATATCCGATTTTTCATCTCGACTATAGAAACCTGCATCCCCATTTTCTTCAGACCCATCGCGGCTTCCACTCCTATTGGCCCTGAACCTACAATGGCCGCGCTCCTTCCCGCGTAGGCTAAAATCCCATCGGCGTCTCCCAAGGTCTTCAGTGGGAAAATGCCCTTTTTATCGATTCCATCAATTTTAGGGATAATAGACTGGCTCCCAGTCGCGATTATCAGGGAGTCAAAAGTTAACTCGCCATCGCCGAGCAAAACTTTTCTATTCGGACCATCGATTTTCTCAACCGTTCGACCCAATATCTTCTGAACGCCCCTGTTTATCCGATCCTCCTTTAAAAATACCCTCTGTTTCTCAACATCGCCGGATATATAGAGATGTAAGACACATGGTGAATAAAAGGGATAATCCTCATCTGAAATTAAGGTGACCATTGCATTTGGGTTTATTTCCTTTATCTTGGTGGCAACGGCATTGCCAGCAGCCCCATTGCCGATTATCACGACTTGCATTTTAGGCCAACCAGATTTCTTAATGTTTTTACTTTGATTTTTCTGACATTAAAGTCATCCGCTGAATATAGCATGAACAAAAAAAAATCGCGAGATACCCCCCCGTAAATTTTTGATTTTAAGATAGGATTCGATGCCTTCAGCAGGGTGTGTTCCATTTCTCGGTTGCCATGAAGAGGTCTTCTATCTCATATGCCGAGCAGTTTGGCAGGGTTATCCTTAACCATTTTATTTATGTCGTCCTTGCTCATGCCTGCACCGATAAGCCTCTTGATAAATTCAAGTAGACCTAAGGGAGGTATCGGCTGGTTCGGCCGGCCCAAGTCACTTGAAAGAATGCACCTCTCGGACCCCACATTCTCTATAACGTTTAACATCCTCCTGAACGACCGATTCCGGGTGGAAATCCACTGACAAAATTCGAGGTAAGCTCCTTTCCCGGTCAAATCCAAAAGCTGTTTATCAGTCATTTTTTCTATAGGAGTGTGTGTGATCACAATTTTATCAACATTCATCGATTCGGCCCATTCAACTAGGCGGATGGTCTCCCCCACCGAAATGTGGCCGGTTGCTAGGACAAGATCATTTTCAGCTATAAGCTTCAGGATTCCATTCACTTTCTCCTTTGAGCTATCATTTATCACAATAGGTTCGACTTCTTTTATAGGAAGTGAGCCCCTAGCTTCTCCACCCCATAATTTAGGAATATCATCTCTCTCACCTTCCTTGAACTGACTCTCTAGCATGTCTTTGGCATGGAGGGTGGGCATCCAAACAACCTTCAAAAGGCTCCGGCCCTCATATACCGGGCCTAAGGCGGCCCTCACTGCGTATTTATTTAAACCGCCCACATCCCAGTTAAGCACGACCCCTCCATACACGCTTCTGCCATAGAATTTTGAGGCAATAACTGCCCAGCTACTAGTTTCAGTGAAATGGCTCTTCATCACGGCAGCCTTCATACCAAACTCCCTGACCTGCTGGGCTAGATCTATTGCGTCTACCTTAGCCGGGACGCATTCTGGGCCGCAGTGAACGTGCATGTCGATGCTATCCTTCAAAAGGTCCCTGTCCTCCTTGCATAGCAATACTTCCGCAACGCCTTGCATCACAATTTCCCATGAGCCAGCAAGGGCCTTTATTAAATAAGCCTTTCGGATAAAGTTGATATATTTTGAATCCATCACTTTGTTTCATGTTTGATTAATGTATAATCAGGGCCAAATGCGACTTGTTTTTTGTTTCCTCTGCAAGTATAAGTTTTTCCCCTTAGTATCAATGGCGACTACCATCGGCCCGAAATCGCTTACCTGCAGCAACCACATGGCATCAGCTGTTCCAAGGTCTTCCAAGAAAACGTCTTCTACTTTCTGTATATGTTTTGCCGCTAAAACGCCAGCTCCGCCCGTGAATGCAAGGTAGACGCAGCCCATTCTTGAAAGGTGTTCGGCCACATCTTCTCTGACGCCTCCTTTGCCCACCAACGCCCTCGCCCTGGTCTGACGAACAAACTCCACTTGCATCGAGTCCATAAGTGAGCTGTTAGTGGATCCAGCCGAGACTATCTTCCATACAGTTGCAATCTTTTTTACGATTGGGCCCGTATGGTATACTACGCCGCCCTCTAAATCAATCGGTAGCTTTCCCCCAGCCAGTATGCGAGCATATGCTTTACTCCTAGCCGTGATGATTCTACCGTTGATCGTGACGAAATCTCCCGCTCGCAGACCGCAGACATCGTCCCTACTCAAGGGCGTGGTCAAACGGATTATTTTCATGCTCTCACCACCCTGAAGTTGCCATGAATTATCTTTCCTCTAGACCTTCTTGCGGGCCAGCACTGCAGTGCAACTGCAATTGGTAGAGTTGCAGTGTGACATGCCGCCTTCTCGATGAGGACCTTAAGCACCGTCGTCTTGCCTCCGAGGCCCATGGGCCCTATGCCTAGCTTGTTTGCCTCTACCTCGATGTGTCGCTCAAGTTTTCTTAGTTCGGGGTCTGGGTTAGGTTGATCAAGACACCGTAGCAGAGCTCGCTTTGCAAGAAACGGGGCAGTTTCCATCGACCCACCTATGCAAACCCCCACCACATTCGGAGCGCAGGGTTTACCGTCTGCCTCCGACAAGATTTTTAGCACCGCTTGCTCGATTGCAGACAAGCGCTCCGTAGGTCTCATCATAAAAAGCCTAGCGCGCGCCTCGGTCCCAGCCCCGTTCACCAGCAAGTCAACCTGTAAGTTCTTTCCCTTTACCGTCTCGATATGAATGGCCGGTTGGGCCCTGCCAACGTTTGATACGCTTGGCATACGGGTGATAGGATCTACCACATTTACTCGAAGTGGGATATCCCTCGTCGCTTTAGCAACTGCTTCTAGGATTGTGCCTTCAAGGTCAAAATTTAACTCCAAACCTCTCCCAAGTTTAACGAAGAAGGAGAGGGTACCTGTATCCGAACAAATTGGTGCACTGAGTTGTTCGGCGAGTTTGATATTCTCTAATGCTTGGCAGATCTGAAGCTTTGATATACTGCTGCGTTCACGATAAAGTGCCAGTTCCAGAGCAGATTTGACACCTCTGGGGAGAGTAGTTTCAGCTTGACGTATCATTTCAACAACGGCATTACAGAAATTGGCCTTGGTAATCATATAATCCAACTAAAATTTTAGTGTGCGACTTTAAAACGTTTTTGAAGTTGAGGCACTTAGAAATCGGATTACTCAATATACAATAATAGCAGGGTACCATAAACAATCTTAGCCCAACTGACTTTTTGCTTCTTTAAAAGCTTAAATTGCCGAGGTTCAGTTAATTTATTTTCACGAATTCTCCGCTCAGGTTTGAATGTCGGCAACAACCTAAGCCTATTTCACTCTACTGGGCCAGTTTCAACCAAAAGTTTCATTAGCTCCCCTAACTTCTTGGTGGCCTCTCTTTTCTTCATGAGAATCGCTTTGGTGGACGACGTGTATTGAATAGCATCAGCACAGCAAAATTTTGCACATGCGGGGTCGCCTTCGCAGAGATCGCATTTTATTACCTTTTTTTCCCCGTCGGTGATCGAAATACCCCCGAGAGGACATGCTATTGCGCACATTTTGCAACCGATGCATATGTCATAATTTATTAACATCGCTCCAGTCTCTTCACACCTAGATATAGCTTTGGTAGGGCATACAGCTTCACATATGGGCTCATCACATTGCTGACAAACCATTGGTACGTTAAGTCTTTCTTTTTCCCACTTTATAATATGTATGCGAGACTTCGCTGGATTGCATTCTGCTTCTGATTGGAGCGAACAAGCCACCTCACACGTCCTGCAGCCTATACAATTCTCAGAATTGATAAACAATATTTTTCTCACCATATTCTGCCCTCTTTTTATAATGCTTAAATGTAAACACCATAACCTTCACTTTCTACCTCCCGTATGCTCAAGATATCTGTATACATCGTCCGCAACACTTACCAGCCCTAGTTCAGATAATTTTTCTCGGGTTGGAATACCCGTCCCATGATCCCAACCTCTCCTTCTGCAATAATCTTCTTTTAATTTTTCAAAATTCTCACGGGTAAAAGGTACTTCCATCTTTATATCCGTACGTCT
Source organism: Hadarchaeota archaeon (SeqCode) (assembly GCA_964446015.1). GTDB lineage: Archaea > Hadarchaeota > Hadarchaeia > Hadarchaeales > Hadarchaeaceae > Hadarchaeum. The sequence continues at coordinate 4,708 of CAYUMT010000050.1, read as the reverse complement.
TTCATCGAAAAACCTTTTTGGCCATGTCCAGCTACCTATCCTTACACCACATTTAGCATTGAAGGCTGCCTCGACATTGTAGATTCTTTCCCCAATTTTCATTAAATCTATAGGTCTGAAATTAATCCCAGTGGTGTGGGAGAGCATCTCGGCAATCTCTGGATACCCAGGACATCCGGAACACATAGAAGCAGTAACATTCTTACATAACTCAACTGCGTCAATTATCGAATGCAGATTTTCATGGAATATTACCGCTTCGGCTGCATAATTATATTTATAAAGATCGGCAAGGGAGAAAGTCTCGAGCTCCTTTCTCTTCCACTTCACGAACTCATCGCTCATAGGGTTTCCTTTAAGGTGATCTGCTCCGCGGGTTGAAGTTGCAAAGGACAACGCAGCTAGCCAGCTTATTCTTGGATCGTGCGCCGTACTCAAGCCTCTAATATGCATTGCAAAATTTTCCGAGCCCTTTCCAATCCTCTGGGAGGCGATTCTAACACCCTCAGCCAATAAGTCCCCAAACCCTTCTCTATAGGTTATCTTTTTCAACATCTCAAGAGCTGCATCTTGATTGCCCCAAACCAAGTCAATGCCATCAACATCCTCCTTCTTGAGTATGCCTTTTTCCACGCATTCCATGGCCCATGAGATCGCATAAGCTGAAGCCGCGGTGTCTACTCCTAGTCGGTTTGTTTCGTTGCACCACACAAGTGCAAAATTACGGTCAATCGCTCCCATAGCCTGCACACTTTTCTGATGAGTATACTCGTATCCTACCCCTACGGTTCCTTTCCAACGGCCTTTCTTGACTTTGCATAAGTGAAAGCAACCGATGGGGCAGTTAAAACAACTAACGTTCTTTTCCACAAGTTCAAGATAACGATGATGGTCCATTTCAGGAAAGAGGTCGTCTGGTATTTTCGGCTCGCTGAAGTTCTTGTAAAACGACTCTCCCAAGAGATGAAGCATGGCGTTTAGGATGGTTTTCCCGTACTTCTTCCACTGTTGTCCCCTTTCTGAGTTTATAATCATATCTCTGGCTTTGATACATGCTTCTTCGAACTCTTTTGGTTTGGCTATTTTCACCGCTCCAGTTCCTCGTACCGCAACTGCTTTTAAGTTCTTTGAGCCCATGACCGACCCCTGACCGCCCCAGCCTGGAACATTAACCTTTTCATTTATTGGAACTGCGTATCTGACCAATTTTTCTCCCGCAGGCCCCATAACTGAAGTTTTGATATCCGGGTCTCCTAGTTCTTCTCTAATTATGTCGTCCGTTTCCCACGCATCCTTTCCCCACAAGTGGCTCGCATCTCTTATCTCAATGTTTTCATCATCTATCAAAAGGTACACCGGACCTTTAGCCCTGCCTTGGATGACTATGTGATCATATCCAGCAAATTTCAGTTCCGAAGAAAAATTTCCTCCACAATTTGAATCGCTAAAAGCAAAAGTGAATGGACCCTTACTGGTCACGGTCAATCTTGAGCATGTGGGGGCCAAAGTTCCATTTAGGGGGCCTGTACCATATATCAACCTGTTCTCAGGATCAAATGGATCTATTTTTGGATCTACTTCATCATAAAGTATCTTTGCATTGATCCCTGCGCCTCCCAGGAAGTAGGTGGCTAGGTCCTTAGGAAGAACTCGTTTTACTATTTTTTCCCTAGATAAATCAACTCTTAGTATCAATCCAGCCCAACCGTATAACATAGCATCAGGCTCTTAGTTGATTTAAGATCATCAACTCTTGTTTATCTAAGTTAATACGCAAATTTAAAAGCTTTTTGTAGTTGTAGCGTTTATAGAATAAATCCATAGGATAACTTAAATTCTCATTTTCTTCATCTAGTGGGCGCGAGCATTATTCTAAAAGATTGAAAGAAAATAAGAGTAATCCTTTATAATACGATAACTTCTACTCTAAATCTATCAAAATCTCGCATAATTCTACTCCAATCCAAACGCTTTTCTGATTTTATGTAATTCTTCCTTTTTTGGAGATCGGTAGCGACCAATTCTGCTTACATTAAGCTTGAAAGGATCCTTCTTTAGGTAAACCAAGGTTTCAACCATTTTAACAGCTGCAGATATAGGTTCCACTATTGGTGCTCCGTCTACATCGGTAACACCTTCATTAATCAGCATTGGGCTCAAGCATGAACATGCCGATATAATAACTTCAGCTCCATCTTTTATGCATTCTCTAGCAATTTTTATAAATTTAGCCTTGATTTTTTTAGGTTTGGTTACTATCAAAGGTATTTCTTCTTGAAGAAGGCCCATGCCCCTTACAGGTTTGGTTATCGCCTTCTCCTTTGCACCGTAAAGCGAGATGTGTTCGGTGATTTCAGGGACTTGCGTATCAAATGCTGTTATAGCTCCAAACTTATCCCCTAAAAAAAAGGCCAGGTGTATTGAAGGCTCAGCCAATCCCACAACCGGTATATCAAGAATCTCCCTCAACTCCCCTACAGATGGATCCATCCAGCAGTTAACAATAGCACCATCGTAGCCCATCCTCCAAGCTTTAATAACTCCCTCCATTATCAATTGTTTAGATAAGTGTCGTCCGTAAGAATAATTATACGTAACTTTGGGGAAATCAATTTTTACGTGTCCCAGGTCTATCTTTGTCCTAGGTGAAGCAGCTTGCCTTGCAATCCTTAGGAAACCTTGTTTTCCTACTAACTCAGAAGAGTCTTTCCCAGTTATTTCCTGTAACCAAATTTTCATAATTATTCAATTTTAACATTTTTCTCGTGCATAAATAGTTTTTGAGACTTGTAAATAATATTGGATTTTTTCATAGAAAACCACCTTAAAAATGGGCCTAGACTAAAGCCTATCACATGACTTCCCCGAGCAATGTTCGCCTCTCTTTCTATAAAGGCATCTTTTAGTCAAAGCAGGCGCAAGAAGGGCCAAAAGGTGTACACGGTTGAGAAATTTGAAAAAAATCGAATCTTTTGCAAACCTAAAAGAGAGTGAATTTAAAATTTGACTTGAGCGCAAAAATGGGAGGATGTTCTTGAAGCAGAAGGTCTACAGATTGATATAGGGGATCAACGGCACACTAATCCAATGATAGCAAATTAAATAAACAAGCCAAATTTGATAGAATCAGGGTTACGATGGTCAATCTAGAAGTTGATTTCTGCGGGTTAACATTAAAGAACCCAATCTTGGCAGGCTCGAGCGGCCTCACAGGTACCTCAAAAAACATAGAAAATGCAATACGTGCCGGAGTCGGTGGGGTGGTCGGCAAGACAATCTCGACTATACCGGGGTTGTACCGGCCGCATCCCTATGCCTTTTCCCTTATTAAAAACGGTTTCCACGACGGGGAGATGATAGTGATCGAGGGCGTCGATCTCACTCCGCCAAAAATTTGGGCACAAAAGCAGGGCTCGAAATTTATTAAAATCTGTCATGATGCAAAGGTTCCATTCATAGGCAGCATCATGGGGCATGGAGAAAACGTTGACGACTGGGTTAAACTGGCGAAAATAGTCGAGGGGATAGGGGTTGATGCCATAGAAATTAACTACTCTTGCGAGATCTCGAGAATTAAATCAAATTCCGGACCGCTGGCGATTGACCCAAAGCTCAGTTACGAAGTTACCCGAGCCGTTAAGGATTCCATAAGCGTACCTGTGATTTCAAAATTATTCCCATTCAGAGGCGCCCCAAAAATCGCCAAACGTTGCGTGCAGGCAGGCGCTGACGGATTAACCGCTTTCAACGCTATAGGATTGATGGGACTCTTCATCGATGTGGAAAAGGAGGAAATATTCGGTTTGCCCACTGCCGGATTTTATTCTCCGGGTCGTGCCATCAAACCCATAACCCTTTCTTTAATTGCGGATGTCTTGCAGGAGGTTAAACTCCCGGTTTCAGGCATTGGCGGAATTTGGAACTGGAAGGACGCGCTGGAATTCCTCATGCTTGGATGTTCGAACGTGCAATTAGTAACGTCAGCATACAAAAATGGATACAAGGTGTTCTCGGACATTGTGAAAGGTGTCGCCGATTTCATGACTAGAAAGGGTTACCACGATATTGGAGATTTCCAAGGAAAGGCGCTGCGCAGTGTTATCCCGCTGAAAAAACTTCTGACCAGAAAGGAATGGGACATAGTTAGGCCCATGTGGCCAGTTGTTAATCAAGCCAAATGTAATCTTTGTGGGATTTGTCAAGACGCGTGTATATACGGGGCAATTAAGGTAAATAAAACACCAAAGAGTAAAGGCGTCGCGATCACTAAGGGCCCGTGCCAATCATGCGGCATGTGCGTTTCCATTTGTCCTTGCCAGGCGATTAGAATGGTTGATACAGAGGGCAAGGTGGTATGGGCCGGCGAGGGCACGGTTAAACTTGACTTGCTAAAGTCCATGTGATCTGGCTGCGATTTTATAAACCCAACTCAATGGGTTGAGTGTATCTTTTAAAGCAATTGGACGGAGTTATATACGACGCCCGGAAAGGTGAATATTGAGATTAGCAATCCCATGTCTTGTGGTGATATTCTTAATTCTAATACTGGAAAAAAAACATTTAATCTTTGGGTTGATAAGTTACTATTGACATCTTAGGCGAATTTACCTGTACTAAGTACCGAACAAAAATATTTGACAAACCCATCAAACCGAGGTTGTCTAATAAATCATTTTTTATCTAATTTCCACCAATAGTCACTTGATTT
>CAYUMT010000049.1:0-11621 GCA_964446015.1 Hadarchaeota archaeon (SeqCode) | reverse complement strand
TTTTCTGTAGCGCTAAACGCGATGGGCTTGGTTTCAATGGGCCTAATTCTGTACAGGGCTTCCCCCATGCTTCTCCCATGGCTGGTGGCGCTCATTTACCTTGCAATGCAGGCTGTGGATGCCGTAGCTGCCCCATTGGCCGGTCACTTTTACGACTCGATCGGCAGAAAACTTCTCTACCTTCCATTCGTCCTGTCCATCCTCCCATCGACGCTAATCTTTCTCGGAGGCATACAGTACGTTATAGCGTCTGCGATATTGTTCGGGATAGTATTTGGGATGCAGGAGTCCGTCTACAGGGCTGCAGTGGCGGACATGACGCCCATGGAGATGAGAGGCTCGGCTTACGGGGTATTCCACACCCTCTACGGGTTTGGCTTCCTGATAGCCGGCGCTGCATTCGGATTCTTCATTGACAACAACCTCATTTACATCGCGGTGCCGTATGCAATTATAACCCAGGCTTTGGCGATGATTTTGCTGAGCAAAACTCTCAAGCAATCCAAACGCACTGCATCAGTGGTTTAAAAATAGCCGCATGAACTTTTCCCCGTCGACTAAACCGAGCGACCCCTTTTTTGCCGCGGCCTCATTGAACTTGAGCTTGTCCCTATTCGAGCCTGGCGCATAAATGGCGAATGGAACCGGGTCTGAAACGTGGGTTCTGACCTTAACCGGGGTCATGTGATCCGGCAACACCGAAACGCTACACTTCTTTTCTTTTTTCAAAATCCTGCCCAAAAGGCGCCTGTCAATGTCCTCAATCGTCTTTATCTTCTGTTTCGCGTCACCTGCATGCCCGGCCTCATCGGGTGCCTCCACGTGGACGAACACGAAATCTTTTTTCTTCAGGGCTTTGAGTGCGTAGTCCGCCTTGGCCTCGTAATCGGTGTCATAGTAACCCGTTGCCCCAGGCACATCTATAATCTCCATCCCCGCATATACCCCGATGCCCTTTATCAGGTTTACCGCAGATATCATCGCCCCGCTAACTCCGTATTTGTCCTCAAAGCGCTCCAGCTCCAGCCTCTTCCCAGGGGACCATAACCATATCATGTTGGCTGGTCTCTTGCCAAGCTTGACCCTTTTTATGTTGACCGGATGTCTCGAGAGCGCATTCCTAGAGGCCAGCATTATCTCGTTCAGCCTGCGGTCAGTCTCGTTGCAAGCTTTGATGAGGTGCTTGGAGATGGGCTCCCCTACTATATCATGGGGCGGAGTACATCCAGCGCTGGGGGTTTCCCCTCTTAGGACGAACACATGCCTGTAACTAACGCCCAAATGAAACTCGCCGAAACCGAACTTTCGCATCTCGTCAATCAACTGTGCGGCTTCATCGGTCGAAACGCACCCGCCGGAGTAATCGAGTAACTTTCCATCGCCCTCGGTCACCAAGTTGCATCTGAAGGCGACATCGTTCGGCCCAATGTCAACTCCGATCGCGGCGGCCTCTAAAGGTCCCCGCGCAATCGAGTGTTCCCTTGGGTCGTAGCCCAATATTGAAAGATTAGCAACGGTGGAATCAGGGGGCAAACCATTTGGTATGGTCTGGAGCAACCCGACCTTCCCCTCATGTGCCAAGAAGTCCATGTTCGGCTTTTTTGCCGCCTCGAGGGGAGTCCTCCCGCCGAGCTCCTCAACTGGATAATCTGCCATCCCGTCCCCGACGACTATAATGAACTTATTTTTACCCACCTTGTCTCACCTGAACACCAGAAGCTCCTCCTCATAGTAACGGTCCTCGAAAAAGCTTCCGGGTGGAACGTGATCCACTTCCAGCTTAGACAGACGCTCTGTGAGTTCACGGTTGACCTCACCAAGAGGTTTATCACCAGTAAGCCACCTAAGGGGAACTTCGACGCCCATTGGGCGCACTGGAAGTACGTGGCGGGTCGTCTTGTGGGCGAAGACTTTCCCTGTAAGAGCGGCTTTAATCACTTCATCCTTGCGAACGCGCGGGACAAGCAAAGCAGCTAAGGCCTTATCCGAGATGACCTGTCGCTCCGCTTCCGAGTCCCTCTCATATCCAACGTCAAAGCCCTTATCTAAGATCGCTTGCTCCAAGCGCTTGACCCACTTATAGCTCTCCCTTATGTCCATCCTAGAGGCATTAAGCAGGTGACAGTTCTTGGCCGTCATGAAAGCTATCGTAGCACTCCTTTCCTCTAAGGCCTCAAGCGCCTCCCCTAACGACGAGCGCTTTACCTCAAGCCCAAGCGACCTAGACATATCGAGGAACACCGACTCATCTGGCTTTGGTTTACCTCTGATGACGCGATACCAGCACCCGACCATGACGTTGGAATCTTGGTAGTCGACCAAGCACACGGGAAGATAGCGACATCCGATTTCCCTAACGGCAGCGACGCGATGCATTCCATCAAGGACTACGCGGGTGTTGGAGTCCACTATTACCGGGTTTCTCACCTTACCGATGGATTTAATGTCGCGTACCAGCTCCTCAAGCGGCTCAGGAATTATCTCCTCATGGATGTGGACCTTGCTGACAGCCACAAGCGCGATTTCCAGCCCAAAACCTTGTACCTCGAGCTTAAACCCCAAGTTATCGCCAATAGCACAAGGAGCGAGGATATTTATCAGTTTAGCTAGTAGAATTTCAAAAGCACCTGACGCCTATATTCAAAGCAAATCAACTGATTCAATCCGCGTCCAAGTCCCTGATGCCCGCTTCGGATATATGAAACACCGCGCTTTCCGGGGGAAGACCAGGATGGTCCACCAAGTGAGCTGTGCGGCTGTTGGCTTTGCTCTTCCGAATGTATATGCGCGCAGTCATTGCATGTCCGAGCACATGTCCACCAACGGGCTTCGTTGGATCGCCGAAAAATATATCTGGCCTGGATTGTACTTGGTTGGTCACGAAAATCGCCATGTCGTTTAACTCCGCAAGCTTATGCAACTCTGCGATGTGGCGCCCTAACTTCTGCTGTCTCTCAGCAAGCGCCCCTCGTCCGCAGTATTCCGCGCGGAAAAGGGCAGTCAGCGAGTCCACCACGAGCAACCTCACCCCGTCGTTCTTGGCTATCTCGGTGGCCTTCTCAGCCAGCAGCATCTGGTGGTCGGTGGTGTGGGCCCTTGCTACATAGATGCTGTCGAGAACCTTATCGATGTCCAGCCCGGCCGCCCTTGCCATATGCTCGATGCGTTCTGGCCTGAATGTGTTCTCAGTATCTATGTAAACAGCTTTTCCTCCTAGGCCCCCCTGCTCAGGCGGTAGCTGGACGTTCACGCAGATCTGGTGGGCTATCTGGGACTTTCCCGTTCCAAACTCTCCGAAAACCTCTGTGATGCCCTGTGTCTCGACGCCTCCACCAATTAGCTTGTCCAACGCATCGCCCCCGGTCGAGATGCGGCCGATGTGCTTCCGCCGCTCTAAAACGTCTATGGCTTTTTCGTATCCCATCTTCGACGCATCGCGCGCCACATTTATTACCTTTGCAGCTACGCGCGCACCCATCTCGGCTGCCTCGTTCAACTCGGCCGGGGTCGCAACGGCTATACTCTCAACTGAATCATAGCCCGCCGAGCGCAGCTTTTCGGCTATCGCAGGCCCTACTCCATCAAGCTCTTCTATCTCAACCAATCAAACACCTCCGTTTTTGGACGACATACGCATCCTAGTTAAATTACCCACTATTGCTTTCAATTGACTTTGGGGGAGAGAGGTCACCGAAAGTAATAGTTCAAACAAAAGTAACCTGCCCTAATTTCAACGAGCCTCCATTACTTCCCAAACGCTTGTGGAAACTCTAAAAAATCAATCCTTGGGAGTGAACCTGAGGATGAACAATATTTTATTCTAATAGGACATCAATACTTTGGGTCTACACATGGAAAACGAAACGGAAACATCTGAAGCTATGCCCGCGGTCGATGCCGGGAAGTTCCTCAATTCGGTGGTCACAATCAGCGTGAAGGATGGCCGAAAATTCAGGGGTAAGCTGACGCAGTACGACGAACACATGAACCTGTTGCTTGAGGACGCTGAAGAACTCTCAAAGGAAGGACCGATTGCAAAATATAAACTCATTTTGTTAAAGGGTGGAAACGTCACGGACCTTTCAATTTAAATCGGCTTAACGTACTCTATCGCCTTTAGGCCCTCAAGTACCTTATGTCCACCATCCGTCAGCCTGTAGTTTCCGTCCAACTCAGTTAATAGTCCCCTTTCTATCAAAGTGCGAACGTGCGCCTTCACGGGCCACCAGTCTTCAGAGCCGTACTGCTCCTTGAGCTCGCGCAGCTTCAAGACGCCCTTGCCCGCCATGATTAGGAACACCCTCCCCAACCCAGTCTCGTCTGCCTTGAGCCAATTTATGTCCTCAGTTACGCCCATGCCACCACTCCAAATTTATCACCGAAGATAAAAGAACTCGCCCTTAGCTCGCTGTTCACTGTCCAAAGCGCTCCCGGGCTTGTTCGACCTTGGTCTGCCCGTCTGAGGGTCGCGCCTGAAGGTAACCCCGACATTTTGTAAAAAGAGGTTCATGCCCTCGCGCATTTCCAGCGGGCCGTGGGTTCTACCATCGTTGCTCGGCCTACCTGTGAAAACTAGCAGCCTGTCCGAGATAAAGTCCACGCTTAGGACATCATGGTCGACCACGAACGCGGCCACTTCGCGCTTCTCCACAACTCGGCGCACGACCTTGGCCATGCTCAGGCGTTGTTCAACATCCAAGTAGGCGCTGGGCTCATCGAGCAGATATAGATCGGCACGGCGACCCAGACATGCCGCTATAAAAACCCTTTGAAGCTCGCCCCCGCTCAGCTCCATCATCCCTCGGTCCATCAAAGGCTCCACCTCAAGCGGCTGCATGATCTCGGGGGCAAATGAAGTGTCGAATTCTCCCAGTTGCTTACGCAGCCATTCGACAACGGTGACATCAAAATCAGCCTTAAGATACTGGGGCTTGTGTGAGACAGTTAACTTTGAATCGAGTTTGCCGACAGTTGGTCTGATCTCACCAGACAGCATGCGCACGAAGGTCGTCTTTCCGATTGCGTTTGGTCCCACCACACCCACCACTTCGCCCGATAAGATGCCTCCTGGGGAGACCTCCAACTTGAAGTCCTTGAATGACTTTGATAGCTTTGGAAAGTCCATAACCTCCAACTTCCCTCCCTTGCCCTTTGAGGGGGGCCTAACTTCAAACTTTATCGGTTCCTGTCTGAATCTTACATTTTCGGTGGGGAGATATCCGTCAAGATACAGGTTTATTCCAACTCTAACACCGTAGGGATTAGAAACGATCCCGTATGATCCAGGCTTGCCATAGGTTACATGCACATAGTCGGAAACGTAATCGAGCATCGCCAGATCGTGTTCCACGACCATCACGGCTTTGCCGACCTCGGACAGTCCACGTATCGCCCTTGCGGCGTTCAATCGCTGGTAGACATCAAGGTGTGAGCTGGGTTCATCGAAATAATATATGTCGGCCTCGCGTGCAGCCACAGCCGCTATCGCTAGGCGCTGGAGCTCTCCGCCGCTCAAGAGCTTGATGTCCCTGTCCAGGAATTCATTCATCTCCAGAGCGTCAATGAGGTCTTTCGCCACGCCACGCTCGTCCACCCTCTCAAGCAGGTTGCCAACTTTTCCATTAATGGCCTTTGGCAGTTCATCAACCGCCTGGGGCTTGTACGCCATCCTTACACCATCTATCCCCTTGAAGTGGGCCTGCAGTTCCGAGCCCCTGAAAAAAGCGTTGAGCAGTTCTTGTGTGGATTCCTCCATCCCAAGGTTCGGCTTAAGACGCCCGGATAGGATCATGAGGGCTGTGGTTTTCCCACCCCCATTCTGACCAACCAGTCCCGTAACGCTACCGTGGTGGGGAATCGGTAACTCATAGAGGGCAAACCCGTTGGGTAAGTAGCGGTGTATACAGCGCCCCTCCAATTCCTGGGGCAGGTTTACTATTGAAATTGCTCGAAATGGACATTTGTGGACGCATATCCCACAGCCGCTGCAAAGCTTTTCGGAGATCATTGGCCTGCCAGTTGTCTCGTCTATGAGAACTGTCTCGTCCCCCGTCCTCACGCCCGGACAGTACCTATGACACTCCAGTGTGCACTTCTTTGGCTGGCACATCTCCATGTCAATTATGGCTAATCTCGGCATATTCAACCCTTTATCCATAACGCATTAACTTTTAAAAGGGTGAATTGTAGAGGAGATGGGTGAACGATGCGCATATCGCTACTTTTGGGCGTTATAATAGTGCTAGTTGTATTGCTGCCAATCGTCGGACTTGTCTGGGGGAGTGGGTGGATCATAACCGCCGCACAGATCGTGTTGAGCTTGGTGCTCATTTTGGTCATCGCCGGCACAGGTATCTTCGGCTTCATATGCATAAAGGCCCAGGCAAAAAAATGGGGAGTTGGCCTGATACTGGTGGCCATCCTCTGCATTCTGGCAATCTTCTGGCTTTGGACCGGTAGGCCTCTGTTATTTGTTTAAAAATTAAAGCCGTTTTAAACCAAAGACAAAAAGTCACTGTTCACTGAAATTCCATTTGACCAATGGTTGATACGGCTACTTTGGAAGTTATTCTGTCTTTTGCCAATGTTCCGCGTTGAGCTGTTTGGCCCTCTCCTGAAGCTTCATCAATATAAAATCGCGGGCTTGCCTGCGCTCGAGCTCGCTCTCAAATGAAGCGGCGAGGTGCTCAAGCCTCGGCCTCGCGAACATCTCAAAAGCCAAATCTATATCGCGGTCGGTTACTGGGGCATCCTTAATCTTGTCGACAAGTAACTCGACTGTCTTTTGTACTATCCAGTCCAGCTCAGATGACTCTATCATTATATCAAAAGTCTTTTGTTGTCCTCTTATAAATAAGCCATGAGTTTATGGAAGTATTTGAGGCCATTGGGGGTCGAAGGAGCGTTCGCGAGTTTAGATCAGACCCAGTCGAGGAAAGGGATTTGAAAAGGATACTTGAAGCTGGCAGACTTGCACCAAGTGCCGGGAACTGTCAGCCTTGGGAATTTGTAGTCGTCAGGGATGACGATATCAAGGAGAAACTCGCGCGAGCCGCGCTCGACCGAAGCTTTGTATCCGAAGCTCCCGTCGTTATTGTCGTTTGCGCAAACATACCTAGGACATCAAGCCGTTATGGAAAACGCGGGGCAGAACTCTACTGCATACAGGACACGGCAGCCGCGGCGCAAAACATTCATCTCGCGGCTTACGCACTCGGATACGGCACCTGCTGGATTGGAGCTTTTGACGAAATGGCCGCGGCAAAGGCAATAAACGCACCGCAGTATATCAGGCCAGTGGCGATTATCCCCCTCGGTATACCTTTGGAGAAACCAGAGCCTACTGACAGATTACCGCTGGAAATGGTCCTACGCTATGACCACTTTTAAAAATTATTGGCAGAGCGACGCTTAGGTAGTTCCCTAAATCCGCAAAACTTAGATCCTGCAGCTATAGAGATCGGGTTCGGAAAGGCTTGATATAAATCTCGACACATAAAGGGTAAAAAAGCAGGTGAAAAAGGGTATTTGGTGGAGAATTGAGAGAGAAAACTCAGGTCGTCGATGACCCGTTTAAGGATGATACACACATGCGTAGTTTGGCATTTTTAACAAAGGTCGCTTCGGAGTTAGTCGAATTCCCCTCCAAAAAAGATATTTATCAGTTCATAGGAAATCAGGTAAAGGATTTAGTCGGGGACGCAATTGTCATAGTCAATTCCTATGATGCAAAATCTGGTTTATTGAATGTCCGAGCTATCCTCGGGGCTGAAAAATACGTCAGCGCCATGATAAGGACACTAGGTAGGGAACCCATCGGAATGTCATTTGAGATAGGCGCCAAGGAAAAGCACAGCCTCTACAGCGGCAGGCTGATGAAGGTCCTAGGCGGCCTATACGAACTTTCCTTTGGTAAGATACCAAATTACGTCTGTAAATTAATCGAAAAAACTATTGAATTGGGTGACGCTTACGCGATGGGACTCTTCAGAAAAGGAAAGCTTCTCGGCAGCGTTTCCATCATCATGCGTGGGGGTGCTGAGCTAAAAGATCCAGAGGTTGTAGAAACCTTCATAAATCAAGCATCGATTGCGCTGAAACACAAAATGGCGGAGGAGGACCTTAAAGAATCGGAGGAGAGGCTTCAGGCCATATTTTCGAGCATACCCGATGGTGTAACTATAACGGGATTGAATGGTACAGTCCTTGACTGCAACAATGCGAGCCTTCGTCTCCTAGGTGTAACCAGAGAGGAGTTTGTTGGCAAAAATTTCTATGATTTCATATCTCTGGAGGATAGGGAACGAGCAATCAGGGAAGAATTCGAAACTTTGAAAAGAGGGTATTCCCGAAGCGAGGTAAAGGCACTAAGAAAATGCGGAGATATCTTCGACGCCGAGATCGATGTGACGGTGCTCAGAGACCCTAAAGGGAAACCTACAGCGTTTCTTGGGGTCACTAGGGATATCACCGAACGGAGGGAAATGGAAAAAGCTCTCAGAGAGAGCGAAAAAAAATATTCAACGATAGTGGAGAGGGGAAACGACGGAATATTAATCATTCAAGATGGTTTGATAAAATTTGCGAATCAAATGCTAGTGGAGATGACTGGCTTAGATTTAAACGAGTCAATCGGAAAGCCGTTTATCGACTTCGTTTCTCCCGAATTTAGAAAATCTGTGGGTGAAAATTATGAAAAAAGAATATCTGGAGAAAAAGTTCCAAGTAGGTATGAAATAGAAATCACCTCAAAAAGTGGCAAGTTTATACCCGTGGAGATAAGCGCCTCTTTGATCGAGTACAGGGGAAAGCCGGCTGATATGGCAATAATTAGAGACATCACTGAACGCAAGAAAATGGAAATGGAACTTAAGGATGAAATAAATGCTTTGGAGAGATTACAGGAAGTACTGATAAAAAGGGAGTCGCGGGTAATTAGTTTGAAGAATGAGCTGGAAGAACTAGAACGCGAGCTAAATAGGGAGTTGGCCAAGGCAAGAAAGCGAAAAATCAAGAAAATGAAAGTTTCGCGAAAATAGCAACTCATTTAACAGTTATGCAAGTGTTTTCAGAGAAGTTGCAGACCTTTGTGGAAACGCTTCCCATGATCGCCTTCGAGAACCTTCCTTTACCCCTGTTCCCCATGATTATCAGGTCGACCTTGTTCTTCTTCGCGACCTTGATTATCTCGTCCGCAGGATTTCCGGCAACGCATATGGTATTGACCTTCTTTATACCAGCCTTTCTCATCCTGCGCTCGGCCGAAACGATGATCTGCTCGCAAATCTTGTCATAGTATACCCCAACTCCTGGCCCTTTTACATCCTCCGATTCTGGCCTCTTGTAAAACGAGACATCAGGCATCAAAAGCTCACCGCTGGGGGCAATATCCATCACGTGAATCAAATGAATCTCTGCGTTCCATTTCTTCGCCATGTCTATCCCCAAGCCAACCGCCTTATCAGAGTTCTTAGAGCCGTCCACCGCAACTAGAATCCTGCTAACCGAAGATGCTGATTTCTTACCCATAAAACAGACACCTCAGACATACGGTTGGTATGATGTGCATTAAGCATAATCATATATAACACTTGGATAATAGCAACTGAGATTTAAAAATAAAACGCAAGATACAATCAAGTCTGAATGCTGACGCGCTTCTTGTAAATACCGGCTTCAATAACCCGCGATGGTTCAAGCACCTCTAGGAAAGCCCCCCTAACCGACTTTAGTTTTTTACGAGTCACAAATGCAAAAACAGAGCGACCCAGCATCGCCTGACTTGCCCCAATGGCGCCGGCACTCTCCGCAATTTTAGCTATGTCACGAAGCTCATCATCAAACAGTCCAAGTTTATCAGCAAAGTCTCTGGAAACTGAGATCGCCGTCTTAAAGTTCGGCTGTCTCATAATTTGGTTGATTGCAGCGCCGCCGAGTTCCCGTGCGCGACCTCTGAAATCCTCATTGCGAAGAAAATCCTTCGTTTGGATATGTCCTAGCGTCGCGCAGACCACTTTAACGTCATGAGGGACGGCTATTCGCTTCCACCTTCCGTAAGGCGGAGCACCGGGCTCCAGACCTATGACAAGACCCCCATATGCCTGTGCGCCGACATCCCCCAACCCAGTGTAACATTTAACATCCGCAACATGCGCTACTGCAACAAGACTTTCTCGAGATTTGCGGAGCTTTAGTGACCTTGAGAGCGCCAAAGCTGCTCCCAGTGCTCCAGCGCCGCTCGCGCCGAATCCTGCCCCAACTGGAACCTGACATAAATGGTTAACCTCTACATTGAAAGGACCTCGCGCCATGTCCATGATTTGATCGACCACGAACGCTGTTGTCGACGCATCGGGCACGCGTCTTCCATTTATCGATATTTTAACGCTCGCCCGGCTGGATCGCTCAACTTTTACATCTGTCTCAACACCTAGGTCCAAACATGGGCCGCAGTTCCGTGAGCCCGTCCGAACGGATGTGTTGGTGATGCAAGGTTGGAAAAAACCCGATATATGTGCCGGTACGAAAGCGGATGTCCTCATTTGCGACCCTTTTTTAGAGCACATTCCAGACGGCGACACCGCCCATTAAGTCTTTTGTCTTAAACTATGCAGTGCGTCGTCGAGAATTGCTCCAGCTATCTCAGCCTTTAAAGCACGCATAGACTTCGAGCCACGGCGGGTAACGATCAAGACTTCATTTGTATCGGTGCCAAATCCAGCTCCAACCCTAGCAACATCGTTGGCTACCACCATGTCGAGCCCCTCATCCAGTTTTGCCTTTGCTGCTTGGAGTAGTTCATCGTCGCTTACTTCATACTCAGTCTTAAATCCAACGACGAAAGCATCCTTTGCAAGTTCCCTCACTCCAGCCAGCACGCGCGGAGCCGGGATCAGTTTCAGAGTTAAAGGTTCAGTATGCCTGAGTTTTAGCCCATGTGGCTGCTCAACGACAAAATCCTGAGCTGCCGCGGCTGACACAACGATATTTGTAGGCGTCCTTAGCTCATCCATGAACGCGTCGCACATCTTCTGGGTAGTATGGACCCGTATAACTTTCACGTTTTGGGGCGGTATCTCGGCTCCGGGACCGTAAATCAACGACACATCGGCTCCCCTGAAAGCCGCGGCTCGTGCCACGGCAATGCCCATCTTTCCAGAACTCCGATTTGTGATTATCTTTATGGGGTCTATTTGCTCGATCGTGGGGCCAGCTGTTACGACCACCCGCAGCCCGCCCATATCCCGCTTGCCGAGTAGCTCGAAAACAAGCTTCAAAATCTCTTCAACGCTCGAAAGTTTTGCCTTTCCCTCCTCAATCACGGGACCTAGCAAATGCACGCCAGCCGAACGGAGCTTCGCCAAATTTTCTTGCAGCAGCCCGTGTTCGTACATAGAGCCATGCATCGCAGGGACGACCACAACCGGTTTCTTCAACCCCAGCGCGATCGAAACTACGGAGGTTACCGGCGTATCGTCAACAGCCCATGCCACTTTGCTTATGGTGTTTGCCGTCGCGGGGGCCACTAACACCAAGTCGGCCCACTGTGCAAGCTCCACGTGCTCCAGCTTGCCCGTGAGCTGGACCACCACCTCGTTCCCCGTAGCCCAGTGCATTAGCTG
>CAYUMT010000048.1:0-11764 GCA_964446015.1 Hadarchaeota archaeon (SeqCode) | reverse complement strand
CAAATGGGTGGTCTTATTCGTCGTACACGTTAAATGTTAATTATACAAATAGCGCAGAAAACACGATATCCAAAACTCTTATGGGGTTGCACAAAAAACTCTTCCGATGGAGGCGTTGACTTGTTGAGCAACATTCGCGAAAGGGCTGATAGTTGGATAAGGCCGTTTGCCGAGGCCATAGCTCGGACCGGGATCACACCAAACGCTCTGACAATCATAGGCCTTATAGTGGGGGTTATTGCTTCATTATTCTTCGCACTCGGCGATCAGCCTCTTGCTGGCGTTGCACTTCTCATAGCTGGTTTCTTCGACATAATCGACGGGGCCGTTGCCAGGGTGTTGCAGAGAGAGACGGCTTTCGGAGGGGTGCTCGACTCAGTGGTTGACCGCTACGTTGACTTTCTGCTTTACGCTGGCATAATTTACGCTTTTATCTCTGGCGGGATTCCTGAGGCGAGCTTCATGCACGGGTGGGGATGGGCATGGTGCCTCTTCGCGTTGGCGGGAAGTTTCATGGTCAGCTACATCAGGGCTAGGGCCGAGGCAGCCGGTTCTGGCAAGCTCGACGTCGGAATCGCCGAGCGGGCCGAGAGGCTTATAATATTGGCATTAGGGGCACTGCTCGGCTTCACACAATACGCGGTTGTAATAATCGCAATCCTGACCCATCTGACGGTGTTACAGAGGATTATCGCCTCCAGACAAAGGTTACGTTAAAAGGAAAGTTTTTGGGACATCCCCTTGAAGTATTCAAGGGCCTCCTTTAGAAGCTCATCGCCCTTTTTCGTGATCTTATAGTATTTCCGCGCCGGTTTTCCGCGCTGTTCTTTCCACTCCGTAGTGACATATCCATCTCGCTGAAGGCGATGAAGTACAACATAAGAGGTAACGGTAGGGGGCTTCCACTTGAAACGCTTGAGAGTCTCCTGTCTTAGCTCGTACCCGTACATAGGTCGCTCCTTGAGTAGCCTAAGGAAGTAGGGCCAGATCATCTCGTTTGTGGTCTTTCTTCTCATCCTAGCAGCGGCCAAAGTAAACCCAATCATAATTAACAGCAAAGCTTAAATAGTTTATTTTCGGATATATTTCATATTTAGAGATAGTTCAGATTTGGAGATATTACATGAAAGTAAATGTGGCAATCGTGGGGGTTGGAAACTGCGCTTCCTCGCTGATCCAGGGCGTTGAGTACTACAGGGGTGCGAAGGAGGACCAGTTCGTCCCCGGTCTCATGCACGTCAATTTTGGCGGCTACCATATTCGCGACATTAATTTTGTAGCCGCTTTCGATGTCGATGCGAACAAGGTTGGCTCGGACCTTTCAGACGCGATTTTCGCACCACCGAACTGCACTGTAAAATTCAGTAACGTCGCCCAACTTAGAGTGGAGGTATTAAAGGGCCACATTCACGACGGCTTGGGCAAGTATTTGAAACCAGTCATACCGGTTGACCCGACTCAAAAATCAGTCGATGTTGCCAAAGCGCTTGAGGAGGCGGATGCCGATATCTTGGTGAGCTACCTTCCTGTCGGTAGCTATGAGGCCACGCGATTATACGCGCAGCAGGCGATCGAGGCAGGCTGTGGTTTCATAAATTGCATACCCGAGTTCATAGTTTCCGGAAAGGAGTGGGGCAAGCGATTCGCCGATGCCGGGCTGCCCTGCGCCGGTGACGACATCAAATCCCAGGTCGGGGCCACAATACTGCACCGAACTTTGGCCAAGTTGATGATAGACCGGGGCGTGAAACTTGAGGAGAGCTACCAACTGAACATCGGGGGAAATACCGACTTTCTGAACATGCTTGAGGAGGGGCGCTTGAGCTCGAAGCGCGTGAGCAAGACGGAGGCCGTCCAGAGCCAAGTCCCGTACGAGGTGCCGCTTCGAATAGGCCCGAGCGACTATGTATCGTTCCTCAAGGACAACAAAGTCTGCTACATATACATGCGAGGTCGCAAGTTCGGCGACATCCCGCTTACAATAGACTTGAAGCTCTCAGTGGAGGACTCGCCTAACTCCGCGGGGGTCGTGATTGACGCGATAAGGGCGGTGAAACTGGCGCTGGACCGTAGAATATCAGGTCCGCTGGTTGGGGTTTCCGCTTACTTTTTCAAACATCCGCCGATCCAGATGTCGGACGAGGAGGCCAGGCAGGCGGTTGAGGATTTCATAGTTGGAAGGAGGGGGAGATAGATGGCGTTTGATGTAGTGATAATGGGGCACGTGGCCGTGGACGTCAACGTACTACCTTGGGGGGTTATAGAGAACGCCCTCGGAGGAGCGCCTACATATTCCGGACTGCAATTTACGGCCCTAAAGCAGGACGTCGGGATAGTTTCAAAGGTTGGGGTAGATTTCACTGAGAGATTCCCGCCGATCTACGGCAAGCTTGGGCTGGATACTGAGGGAATTTTCGTTGCCGGTGAACACACGACCACCTTCCAGAACACCTATGACGAGGACGGGAACAGGACCCAGATATGCAAGCACATTGCGCCGAAGATCACCCCTGAGGACATACCAAGCGACTACCTTGATGCCAGAGCCTTCTACGTCTCGCCTATAGCGAACGAGATAACACCAGAGGTTATGAAAGCGGTCAAGAAGAAGTCCAACATCGTGATGTTCGACCCGCAGGGAGTACTGCGCGTAATTGGTGAGGACGGAGGGGTTGAGGTCAAGGCCAGAGATCTCTCCGAGTTCCTCCAGCACGTGGATGTGGTGAAGATAGGCAGGGAGGAGGCACGGGTTCTCAAGGGCGATGTGGAAAAGGCTCTGCTGAGCATAAGGGAAATGGGACCGAAGATCGCAATTTTGACAAAGGGTGCTGAGCCGACTATGGTCCTTAGTGAAGAAGGGTTAACAAAGGTTAATCCACTCAAAGTCAACGCTAAGGATATGACCGGAGCGGGCGATGTGTTTGGAGCTGCCTTTTTGACCGGATACATGGCCACGCGTGACGTGCTCGCCTCGACAAAGTTCGCAGTGGCAGCTGCAGGCCTCAAGGTGAGGTACAAGGGACCCACCGGTTTCCCTCAGGAAAGGGAGATCTTGGAAGCGGTTCAACGTTTGTAGTTCGCTGACATTCTAGGGTTTTAAACAGGGCATAGCTGCCCACTGAATTCAAAGAAAAAGGTTATAATTTAATTTTTTTGCTATAATCCTAGCTCAACCCCTCCAAAATTACCTATCTAAACATTTGAAAACCTAAAATCGACAAATGCAGACTTTTTACCCATTTTGATTCTAGATTAAAGCGTTTATTTTGCTTCTTTCAGAATGGAAGGAAAGAGCGAGCGAGTGGAGGAGTGCAGGCGAAGGGGTCGAATAGAAATCAATAAAAATAGTGAGAAAGTTATTAATCTATGAAGGATGTGGAAGGTGAGTTTATAGCTAGAGAAAAAATAGAACATAAAGAAAAGAAAGGATCAACTTTAATGTGGTTTGTGATTGGCATAATCCCGATAGTGAACTTTTATCTTTTGTGGAAAATAGCAGAGTCAATTTCAGGGCACGAAAAAGCCGTTAAAAGATACGAGTTTTTAGTACATAGGAAAACAAAGGGTTCCACCACACTTTGGTTCATTCCCTTTCTGGTCCCCTTCATCGTGATACCCTTCTTGGTCGGTTTAGCCTTTGCGGTTTACTACGTTACAAGTATTTCAGGTTATTATGGTATTCCCGGACCAACCCTAGGAGGCTATGGTATTTTAGGAATCGGCATTATAGGAATAGTATTGTTACTAGCCGCGATTGTCGTAGGTATTTATATTCTATGGAAAATGGCGGAAATTGTCTCTGGACACGAGAAAATATATAAAAAATACGAAATTTTGGTCCATAAGGAAAAGAAAGATTCCAACATAAAATGGTTTGTGATCGGAATTATTCCAATCTTAAATCTTTATTTATATTGGAAAGTTGCAGAGGTTGTCTCTGGACACGAGAAAATCTACGCTTAATTCATAAATACTCGTATTTTGACTTGTTTTTAGTAGCTTCTTTAAGGAGTGGAAAAGTGTGGGCGTGAATGAGGCATGTTGATTATTTCATTCTCATCTTGATTTTTTCACGAATCAAAGTAAAGACATTTTTCGATCCGAATTTTTTCGATAACTTAAAATAATACCATATTATGAAGATAGAAACAATTATTGAAAAAAGAATTGCGATTTGGATGATAAAATCTTTTAGCTCACCCGTTGTTCAATAAGTCTTCGCAACGAGCGCGTTTACCTTTGCAGGCATGGAGCAAATCGAGCATTTTGCTGATGTTGATTTGCTATCAATCTCCTCTCCGAGCGTCTCCAGACCAGTTCCCTCGGCAATCTCCTTACCGCATGACTCTTGTCCGCACCAGGGTAACCTCGCTATGCCCCCGCGCTTTTCGATGAACTCTTTCGCTGATTTAAGTTCGGAAAAATCCTTAACAGACTCTCGGAAAGCTTTCCAAGATTGTTCGCGGATTTTTATCGTGATCTCGTCGAGGATATGTTTAACTTTTGTCTTGATGGATTTTCTAGGGATAGTTAACTTCTCTCCCGTTGAGCGTATGACTGCGGCAACCTGATCCTTTTCGACATCTTTAGGTCCGATCTCCAAACGGAGAGGCACCCCTCGACGCTCCCAGTAGTAGAACTTGTTTCCCGGGCGGAGATCTCGGTCGTCGAGACAGACCCTAAGACCTGCGGCCATTAGATCATCCCTCACGGTCTCGGCGACCTTCTCGACGGGAGCCTCTTTTTCCTTATACGGGATCGGGACCACGACCACTTGTACGGGAGCGACGTTTGGAGGTAGACAAAGGCCATTATCATCGCCGTGGACCATCATCACCGAAGCTATAGCGCGCTCCGAGATTCCGTAACATGTCTGGTGGACGTGGTGGTGCTTTCCCTCGGCCGTCTCGTACCTGATTCCGTATACTTTGGCGAAATTCTGCCCAAGGTTGTGGACGGTCCCTATCTGCAGCGCGCGACCGTCTGGCGTGAGCGTATCGAAGGCCACCGAGTATTTGGCTCCGGCGAAGGTGTCCCAAGGTGGTCGCTTGCTTACCACATAGGGCACGCCGAGTTCGTCGAAGAATTGCCTGTATATCTTTATCGCCTCACGAACTTGTGCCTCAGCCTCTTCGGCAGTGGTGTGGGCTGTGTGAGCCTCTTTGAAAGTTGTGACCTCTCGCAGCCTGATGAGCGGCTTTGTCATCTTGGTCTCGTAACGGAAGATGTTTACGATTTGGTAGATCTTGATTGGCAGGTCGGCATGGGTGCGAACCCAGAGGGCGAACATCGGGTACATCGATGTCTCGGACGTCGGGCGCAGCGCCAGCCTAACGTCCAGCTTGTCGTGTCCTCCGTGCGTGATCCAGTATACCTGTCCCTCGAAACCCCTGATGTGCTCCGCTTCCTTTTTGAAGAGGTTCTCGGGGATCAATAGCGGGAAGAGCACTTCCTTGTGGCCAGCCTCCTCGAGTAATCCCCTTATTATGGCGAAAACTTGGTTGCGGAGTTTCAGTCCGTGGGGAAGCCAGACGTAGAGTCCCTTAACAGGGTAGCGGGTCTCCATAATGTCGGCGTTTTGCAGGATATCGTTGAACCACTCGTTGAAATTCTTATGCCAGCGATCCCGTTTAGCCACGACTTCACCCTTGCGATAATCATCGACGGCGGTTTAAGTATTTAACCCAAGTGCTAGTTACTATTTCTAGATTTTATTAGATTCGTGAATAGTGTTGTAGTTCCCACCAAAGTCCGGTAAACTCTCAAAATGTTAAACAGATATGGTTCGAAATTATAACTTCACTAGACATTTTTCAAAATCAACGACCAAATATTTTTTACCCTTTTGGATTACCGTGTGATTTTCTTTTTCTAGGAGTCTCTTTTGAGCTTTCGCACCGCCAGGATACTTTTCGTTTATGACTCCGCCGGATTTCAGAGTCCTCCAATAGGGCGTAATTTTTTTCTTTCCTCCGGCAAGTTCTTCCTCCGCTGCGTTTGCGGCAATCCAAGCGAAAATACCCGTAGTTATCGGGCAACCGATGGTGGCCCCATGCTTTTTGGCAAGTACCACTCGAATTTCATTAATTGTTGTAAGTTTTCCCCGTGGTACTTGTTTCATGATTTCGTCCACTTCATTTGGCGTTGGAATAACGATCGTTCCCGTTCCCCATCTTTTGCTCATCTTCCCAGAGATTTTTTCGACTTTTGGCAGACCCTTGCTATCTGTCAATTTTTCCCGCCAGGATCTCTTCGGTTTGCCCATCTCTATCAAAAATGAATAATTAGGATTTTTATATAAAACTTGTTTTTATTTTATTATTAGGTGGTCATGGCCTCAACTAGGTATTGCATTTTCTAATTTCAATAAGAGATTCATTCCTTCACGAAGTTAAACTTAATAAATACGAGAAATAGTTTATCTTGAATACCTAGGTGATAAAAATGGCATACTGTAGGAAATGCGGGGCAAAGTTGCCGAGCGAGGCAAACTACTGTTTGTCATGTGGGACCTCAGTAAAAGAAGTCAAAATAGAGGAGTTTAAGGTATCTTCAGACGATCTCGTAAAGACGGTTAAGGAATTGATCCACAAGGGAAATATAAGAAGAATTATCATAAAAGATGAAAAAGGTAAAGTTCTACTTGAAATACCCGTCACAATTGGCGTAATAGGCGCTATCTTGGCACCATGGCTCGCGGCCATCGGAGTTATAGCAGCTATGGTTACAAATTGTACAATTGTGGTGGAAAGAAAGGCTTAATGATTTTTAAATTTCTTTTGTTTTTTGGGCTTTCAGTGGTTAAAAGATCCGTTGGGTGTTGGATGGCATAATTCATGGTAATTGATGGATATTTAGACAAAAAAGAGTAATATAAAATTGAGGTTTAGTTTTGAAGAAAGTCCTGTTTGTTTGCGTGGAGAATTCATGCCGTAGCCAAATGGCGGAAGCGTTCTTCAATAGAATTTCCAAGGAGGCGAGGGCGAGCAGCGCCGGAACTAAGCCAGCCTCAAGCGTGAATCCCCTTGCAGTTCAGGTGATGAAAGAGGTTGGAATCGACATAAGCGATCACAAGCCAAAAATTTTAACACTTGAAATGATTGAGGACGCCGATAAAGTGATCACGATGGGTTGCATGGTCGGCGATGTTTGTCCTGGAGCAATCGTCGAGACCGAGGACTGGGGGATAGAGGACCCCGACGGTAAGCAAATAGAAAAATTTAGGGAGGTCAGAGATTTAATCGGAAAGAAAGTTGAGAAACTGGTGAGGGATCTAGAGGGTTAAGGTTTAGGGATTACTCCTTTTACAGTTTTTGTCCGTTGATATCAGTTATTTACAAGCAGCGCAATTTGCATTTCGATCAGATTTCAAAACCGGATTACTTCAGATGTATTGGCAAGGATTCGTTGTCCTCTTGTTGGTAAAGTGGGGTTTCGTATAACATATTATCGTAGGTTCCGGGGGCAGGAGGTTCTATCTTAACTACTTCCGCCTCTTCGTACTTGATACCGGCCAGCTCCGATGCCAGCTTCAGTGAGTCCTCTAGGTCCCCAATACTATCCACAAGTCCGAGCTCGAAGGCCTCATTGCCATAGAACCACCCACCTTCGATGAGTACGTACCAAGGATTTCTTAGATTCTCCTCAACTCTCTCGACCTTCTCCCTTGCAATCTCGGTCTCTTTTAACACCAAATTAAGGAATATGTCCTTTGCTTCATCGACCCTTAGTTTCAAGTAAGCCCGCTCGTTTTCGTCCAGAACCCCATCAGCCCAGAGGTCCTTTAATTTTCCAGAAGTAATGGAGGTAATCTCCGTGGCATTTTCCGGTTCTATTGGGACCGGCTTTCCAAGATCTATGTACACCCCAACGCTGCCTATTTTAGAAAATGGATGCGCGACTCTTTTGTCTGCCCCCAGCGAGACCAGGTAAGAGCCAGATGCAACAGTCCCCCTGGCGAAAGCCACAACCGGTTTTTCAAAGCGCTTGACCATCGAATACATCTCGTAACTTGATGTCGCGTACCCTCCGGGTGAATCAACTGCTAGGACCACGGCCTTTATGCTGTCGTCCCTCTTGGCCTTCTCAAGCGACCTCTGGATTTCACCCGTGGTGGTATAAAACTCGGATTCTTCGCCGCTTACGATCTCTCCGCTTAGTTCTATTATGGCTATCCTATTTTTCTTGGGATAAAGTCCCGGCGGTGCAAAGGCCCAGAATATAGAAATTACGGCCACAAATAAGACTAAAATAACAGCTATGACTTTTACTGTCCGCCCTGTCCTACGCCTCTTCCGCAGCTTCTTTTTAGGATTCGAGCTCATACACTTTCTACTTGTTCTTCTATTTTATTAATTGCTGGGGTTGGAGGAAATATTTTATTAGGCCTAGTGAATGTAGATTTACTTTAGCGTTTTGATTCGTCGATGAAAGTTAAATTTTATTTTAAATAGGTAAAGATCAAAAATGGTTTGAATTTACGTTTGGACCTTCCTTATGATAGTTGCAAAAGCGAACGCGACGATTGATAGTGCAGCTATCCCATAAAAGGCGCCACTCATCCCCCATGTGTCAAAAATTGTTCCCGTCAATAGCGGTCCTGAGGTCTGTCCAAAGAGGAAAAAAATCTCGGCCACGGCCATAAACGCCGCTCGGTTATTTATGGGTGCCAACCTTCCGGCGAGCGTATGTCTCGCGGGAATACTGATTCCGTGTGAGGTCCCGAAGATTATGGCAGGGATTAGAAGCAACCAAATTTCACTTACAAGTGGGATGATAACCAAAGCTAAAGCATAAAGGATAAAGGAAACTTTGATAAGATTTCCTTCCCAATTGGATGTCTTCAATTTTCCCAGTTGCGAAGAGGTGAGCGCAGCGATGAGGAAGGTGCCCGATATAATCAGCCCGATAACGAGGGACGAGGAATCGAACTTGTTACTCATTAGAAGTGGGAAGTATGTAAGGTACGGCCCGAAGAGGATTATTCCGGTGAAGGTGTAGACAACGAAAAGACCGAACGCTTGAGGATTTTTCATGACTTGCCAGATATTGCCCAAATATTCCCTGAGGCGTTGCCCACTTTTCTGCTCGGGAATTTTCATGGAGAATAGGGTAAGGAATCCCAAGGGGATGGCTGCAAGAAATATAAGGAAGGGGTAGTGCCACCCCATCGTTGCCAGCGCCCCTCCAATACCAGGAAAAATAGCTATGCCTGCGGACAGTATGCCTGAGTTAATATAAAGAGCCGCCGTTCGCTTCCTTCCGGAGTATAGGTCACACATCATCACTATACATAACGGGACTAGTGAAGCTGCACCTATCCCCTGTAAGAAGCGCAATATCAACAATAGGTTAAAATCTCGAACGAGGATACAGCCCCCGCCGGCAATTCCGAAAAGTATTAACAATGGAGCAATTACCCTTCTCCTGCCCAAACGGTCGGCGAGAATTCCGACAACGGGGATCGACACAAAAGCGGGCAACGTGAATACCGTGATGAGCAGTCCAACTGCTTGGGGGGATATGTTAAGCTCCTGCACGATCTTTGGAAATGCCGGGGATATGCTGGTGACGCCCATGGTTGCAACCAGCGTAATGCCTGAAATTATAAGGAAATTGATGTCCCGACGGAGTTTTCCCCTTCCGTCATCTTGGTCGGACTCGGTCTCTGGTTTCATGCTAAATCATCACTCCATTAATTTTGCTTGGCAGGTGTCTATTAAAATGGTGTGAATGTTTAAGTTTTTCTAATTTTAGGTTTTTTATAATTGCTCAAGACCATCTTTTCAGAGGTCTTTGTGTACAGGCGCCAGGAGAGGTAATAAGTTATTGCCAGTGTCGTCGTCCCGGTTATTAGGAATAACATGTCGAGCAGCGCAAGGAAGTTAAACGAGAAGTGAAATAGAACGGCCAGAATATAGAACCTTAGGGCCCGTTTTTTGGCAATTCCGTATGCGGTGATGGATGTCGTCGCGGCATGGAAGAAAATGCCGGGCAATCTTATGTATATCGGCACCCCTAGGACAAGTACATAGCTGAAGAACTCAAAGATGCCGAAACCCAATCCCACCAGGAATCCCATGGTGAAGATTGACCTCTCCGTCTCGCCGTGTCGGTAGAATAGGGGCATGGCCTTTGCAAATTCCTCTATGAGGGGCCCGAAAATTGCGATTGAACAGAGGTTAGCGTATATGACGGGCAGCACGAAACACAGGTAATCCGAGAAGTTCCCAATGAAGAGGGTGATTGGGATGCTTATTATTATCCCCGAGACGAAGAAGAAAGCCTTCTCCTTCAGGTCGGGCTTGTGGAGCCTTATTGTTATTTTCCTTCTCTGCAAGTTTACCTCGCTCGAAATCTATTGCCCCCGTAGTATAAATTATTTGGCTTAAAATTGTCCAAAATTTACTGGATCAGGGTTCGGTTGGCCCGCCGCCGACTTCAACGCGCTGTTTTCCCAGAGGCTCATAAACGACTTTGTCGTAGGGTTTCCAGTCTGCATCGTGTGCATGGGCCAAGAACTGTTGAACTTCGAATGATATTGGTTTTTGTGAGCGTTCCAAAGCGACTATGTGATAAGGCAATGTGAGCGCCTCGGTTACATAAATCCTTCCGGGATAAATTTCCTCGACTCCCACGATGATTTCATTACCCTCAACTATTCCCTTTATCGTGATCTCGTGGCCTCCGGTTGGCTGCAAACCCATGAACGCGGCAATAACTAAATATCTGGAGAAATCCACGTCAGGGATATCCGATCTTTCTGGCCATGCGAGCGACCGGATTCTTCTCCATTCTTCTGAGCTTTGAATCACCAAGTATGTGTGGTTTTCATATCCTGAGTTGTAACCCCTTGAAATTGTCTCGAAGCTCAATTCAAATTGTTCGCTCGGCCACGCGTATATAGCTAAAGTACCTAGGAAAATGGCGACTATGATCAGAGCTGCTATAGTATTTCTGTTTAACATGTTTCTCGTTTTTGAAATTGTGTTTGGAGCGTCTTATAAATTAGGTTTCACAGAAGAAACCTTCGAGTTATGGTCAGTAATCCCCGAGTTAGTTCCTTTTCCCGACACCCTTTTTTTTAAGACGAATGGTAAAGGATACCCATGATTCTTTTTATCCAGATAAGTCGAGATTGACATGATGGCTAAGAAAGCGGGGAAGTTGGCGATTGAGGGAGTCGAGGCCTTTTACTACACGCTGAAATCTTTACAATACGGACTTGGCTTAGGTTTTGCAGTTGTTGCATTGCCTTTTGCTTATGTTCTGCAAGACGGATGGACGGCTGGCCTGTGGTTCCTAGGAGCAAGCCTTGCCGTGATTTTAATCTACCCGAGATTGAGGTCGACCCATTTAAACGTGGGGGATTTCAGTCGGGATCCTACATTAGATGAGATAGTCGGAAAGCATATGAAAGAAGTTTATTCGAAATCCAAGTCTTGGGTTATCGGCGTTGGGTGTGTTTTTTATATCCTGGCAATCATGCTTTTGCTTCCCAGCAATTCCGGCACCCAATTTCCCAACGATTCAACGGCAATGTTGATTCTGAGCGGTTTTTACGTCTTTTCCCTCTCTTTGACATCTCTGGGATATGACTCGATAAAAGCGGCTAATCTGAAGAAACTCTCTCAATCGTTCAATGTTCCAGAACGAATTCTGAGACGCCTCACATCCACACGCCAACTAGCTCCAAGGACTTTTTCCATTAACTGCGTCGCTGCGATTCTCTACGTTTTTGCACCCATCGCCATCTTGGCAGGAG
>CAYUMT010000047.1:0-11966 GCA_964446015.1 Hadarchaeota archaeon (SeqCode) | reverse complement strand
GAGACCCTGCTGGGATCGCCCGGCTTTCCATCGACCTTGAATTTTACGCCCAAGATTTCATGGACCAGTTCAACATTGGTAATCGTGTGAGAGGTAAGCGAGGTGCTGGTTATCTCAGACATGTCCTCTGCCAGGGCCATGTAGGGAATCAGCTGATCGGCCATGTGGAGGTCAACAGCGCTTCCGGTTTTGACCTGCTTGATCAGGCTCTTAGCCGCCTCGCGCCCGACCTGCTCGGCCGGTTTCCCAGGTTTTCCAAGGGAGCTCGCGCCGATGATTGCACCTCCTTCAGTTTCAGCCCATATCGTTATACCCGCACCCGGGCCGAGGTGAGAATCTTGGTTTGGTGGATAAGTTTCACTTTTTATGTTGACCTTGGTGAAACCGTGCTTTATCAATTCCATGCTCGCGTTGTGCGCCATCCTAGTCGCTATGTGCCCGGGCAGTCGAACCGCGTGGGCAATCCCGGATACCTTCAAGACCTTTCTAGGCTCGGTTAGCTTTATCGCGTGCAGCTTTTCTATCGGCTCGATTCGCGCGCGGATTATCCCCCCGCCTCGTGGATAGTGACCTCGACGGATACATTCCACATCGCCTTGGTAACCCATCTGGCGAAGGGTGGGGAGAGTCACGTTCTTCAGGAAGTCGATCGGCGGAGCAAGCGGGTTATCGGTCCCGCCGCGTATTTCCATCTCGATTGGTTTACTTGCGAACGCCGCCGCGGGCATGATAATTTGCAGGATGAGGGTGGTGCTTCCGGCCGTGCCTATGTCCACGTGGTATCTGCCCCCCTCTATTGAGCCGGGTTCAAACTTGAGCTCAGTCGAATTGAGCATCGCCCCGTCGATCTGTGCGTTGGTTATCTTTGCAAGCGCCTCTACCCCCGCGAGGTGTTGCGGCTGGAGCCCCGGTTTGTCCCGTTTCGCCCTTATGTTGTAGATGCGTATCGGGCGTTTGCTCACAGCGCACAACGCCAGGGCGGTTCGCAGTACCGACCCGCCGCCCTCGCCAGTCGATCCATCCATCTCGATCATCGGAAGGTTCACCCTGTTTTATATTGCAGCCGAACAATAAATTATCCAGCATGAAAGAATTTCAATCCCGCGTTCTGGAGTTTACTTCCAAAGTTCCAAAGGGCAAGGTGACAACCTACAAGGAGCTGGCCAGGGCGGTGGGCAGGCCCAAAGCGTGGAGGGCGGTGGCTAATGCCTTGGCGACAAATCCGAGCCCGATCAAAATTCCTTGCCACCGGGTCGTGAGGTCGAATGGCGAGATAGGGGATTACGCGGTGGGCGCCAAGCGAAAGGCGGAACTGCTTGCCGCGGAGGGCATGGATATCACGGGCCACAGGGTAAGCCTATCGAAACATATGTTCAGGTTTTGAAGCTTGTTTATCTTTTTTTCACTTTCCTTCCAAGATGTCAAAGATATCTTAAGTCGATGCAAAGCAATACTTTGGGGAGTTGGATGGGAAAAAGAGCGGTAACCGTATCAATGCTGATTGTAATTGTCGCGATTGTGGCACTGGCCGGCTCAGCATACCTTTTTCTCGATGGACAAGGGAAGCCAGAAACCGGTGGAGACGGGACCAGTGAACCCGGGTTACCTACTGATGCAAATGGGACTGCTGGTACTCCTAGAGAAAATTATCCTGAGCCAGAAGAAACGCCGTTTGTTTTTACGCATCCCCCGCTGGCCGAAGTTGAATACATCGAGATATCCCCACTGGGTAGCCTGAATCCTCCGGGGCATACCTTTCCCACAGACCACATATATTTTTATCTTACAGACCCCGGAGTCTTTCCCCCGCCTTACCAGGCGAAAATTCCCGGGGATGGGGTGATAACGGAGGTCATCTACTCCAGATACGACTGGCCCGGGGGAAGTGGGCATACCGGCCAGTACAACGATTACAGCATAACAATCAGGCATACGGACACGTTCGAGAGCAGGCTTGGACACGTATCGGAGTTGGAGGATTGGCTATCGGAAAAATTGGGCCCGTTGGAGCCGGGTTGGTCCCGTATCGAGCCGCCCATATCCGTCAGCGCGGGTAAAGTTGTCGGAAGAGCAGGGGGGCGGGCTGGGGCGCAGGCCGCCCTTGATCTGTGGGCGCGGGACGAAACAGTCAATCTCAGTTTCATCCACCCTGAGAAATACGGCTTTGGCGAACATGCCGTTTCTCCCCTGGACTATTTTGAAAAGGATCTGAGGGAATCTCTTTACCTGAAGGTCAGGAGGACGGCAGAACCGAGGGGCGGAAAGATAGACTTCGACCGACTAGGAAAATTAGTTGGGAACTGGTTCTTTGAAGACATTACAGATCCTCTCAGGGAATGGGATAAACACCTGGCTTTTGTGTACGACCGGGATGACCCCTCGCAGATTAGGATAAGCGTGGGAGGAACCCTCTCGATGCCGGTGGGTGTTTACCAAGTAGAAGGAAACTACCCAGATCCGGCGGAGGTTTCGGCCGAGAGCGGAATGGTCGTTTACAGACTCATGGGCACGACCAACTGGCAGGGAGAAACCGCCACGATTCTGGCCCAGGTGGTCGATAGCGAGAGGATAAAAGTGGAGGCGTTTGAGGGATATCCCCCCAACCTTGAATTCACGAATAATGCCTTACATTACACTCGATGACCTAGTGTTTGCCTGACTTGCTTAATGCTATTACTTGCCCTTTTCCCCCACGTATCTGTAGATATGACTGGGCTTTCCCCTGCCGCCAAGTCCGTTTGCGGCGAGTTTCGTCTCCCCGGTCTGTTCCACAAGTCCTTTTTCCATCAGCTTCTGAACTGTTCGCCAGACGGTTATCTTTGAGGCGGATGTCATCTTCATGAGCTCCGGGATCGTGAACTCGCCCTTCTGCATTATGTAACCCACGACCTCCACGTCCCTCACTGTCATGTCGTGCAGCCCAAGTTCGAGGAGGGCCGAAGTGGCTTCGCCCCAAGACTGTCGGTAGCCGATCCAGGCGGCGGATGCTGCTATCGCCACGACGATGCCTATGCCGGCGGCTATCGGCAGAGTGTTAACCGGCTCCGTTTTTGTCAAAGTGACGTTGGCAACGGTAATCGGTTCCTCGGCTCGCAAGGCTTGGTCATAGGCGGCTGCAGGCACGTCTATGTAATATTGGTCCACGGATGAGTCTTTTGTCGCCATTTCCCCAGCCTGCGGGGCCGGGGCGAAGTTCCTCGGAACCTCGGATTTAACGGCAGTTTCAGATGTTACAAGTAAATGGTAATAGGTTTCGTTATCCGTGTCAACTGCCAGCTCAGCCCTTTCAACCGTGAAAGCGATGTTGTCGGTCACTATTTTACTTCCGCCCCCCTCAATTGTCATCATCTGGGCTGAGGTGGTAGTTTGCGCGGTTCCGTAGAAATGATCCAGCACGGCGTAGGATGCCGTCATTGATGCGGCGAATATCAATAAACCTATCAGGGCACCTAGATACGCTCTGCGCAAGCTGGACACCGAAAAAGTATCGTTTCCGAAACTTAATAAATTATGTTTCTTTAATGAAACTTTTAAGTTGCCTTGATTCCCAGGTAAAATTTACCCTTTAAGTGGGTGCGCCCATGTTGGTAAAAGACATCTAATTTTTTATTTAGTGATGTTTTATTTTAGAGTCGAGAAGCTTTCGTGATTAAGTCGGTCACTCTTGGTCCATCCATCGAGTTCATCCATTCTCCCTTTAAATTTAACTTTTTACTATTTTTGCAATCTCGCACCCGTTATTGCCATCGCTCGGATGTTAGTAAAGCATGTATAAGTGCTTTGGGTGTAAAAAACGTGAATTCCTCTTGATTACCATCACCCTTTGCCATACAACAATTAGAGCACTAAATGCTTCTCTTTGGCGTACTGGGTCTGATTTTGGAGTTGTGAACGGTCATAAGCATCTATCAAGCATAAAATCTAAAAAAGACGCATCTTTTTTGAGACGGAGTTTCGCATTAGGACGGTCTTTGAAGATTTAATAAGTACCCCTTTCAACATACAAAAAAACAGACTCTATGAACCGCGCAAGTGATAGGGGCTACGCGGGAAGATGAACCCGAACGAAAAGGAGGAAAAAATGCGAAAAGAAATAATAGTAGTATTCGTCGTTGTCGTGGTCGCAATAGGAGCTTATGTCGCTACTCTACTTCCATCAGCGCCAGTAACTCCAACGTCGACGCAGACTTCAACCACAACGCCGACTTCAACCCCAACTTCGACGACCACGCCGACTCCACCGAAATTGAAAATAGCGGTCATCTACACGTCGCCTCTCCAAGGAGAGACTTGGAACCTTCCTTTGGATAGTGCACTAAAGAAAGCAACTCAAAAATATGGCCTTGACCCGTACAACTATACCGAGAGCGTCGCCCCGCCCGATGCCGACCGCATCGCGAGGACTTATATAAGTGATGGGTTCAAACTGATATTCCTGCACAGCTGGTTCCCCGACACTGCCAAGATGATCGGAAAAGAGTTTCCAGACGTCGTCGCACTTCCTGCCGGTGGGGGATGCGAACTTACTGTGATGTATCCACCACCCACTCCGGTTCCGCCCAATATTGGACACTACGATACCTATTTGCAAGAGTCCGCTTATCTAGCGGGCATAGTTGCCGGAAAGATGACGAAAACCAATAAAATCGGCCTCGTTGGAGGCTTCCCGGTGGCAAACGCAAATAGATACTTCAACGGATTCATACAGGGCGCCAAAGAGGCAAACGAAAATGTCCAGGTACAAATGACTTGGATATTATCGTGGTCTGACCCACCGAAGGCTAAAGAAGCGGCCGAGGCCCTGATAGAGTGGGGAGCCGATTTCATTGCGAGCGACAGACTACCCGGCCCTGAATCTGCGACAGAAGCGGCCCAGGATGCTGGCAAAAACATTTACTGTGTACAAATTAATTACAATTCGCCAGAACTGGCACCGAAATCGCTGATAATGGGCGTGCCCTGGATCCTTGATAAAACCATGGATGATATCGTGAGCTCGGTGATAGCAGGTAAATTCGTCTCCAAAGAATACGTCTATGGATTGGCCCAGAGCGGAACCGATTTCATAATAAATCTTAAGGATAAAGTGCCCGCAGATGTTCAGAACTTGGTCGGTGTGCTAAAGCAAGAAATCATTGAAGGTAAATTAGTAATAACGCCAAACAACAACAACCCAGAGCAGGTCTGGGGCATCTAATCCAAATCAGCTGATAACAAGGCTACAGGGTTAGGCGATAGATTAAATTTTTTATTTTATTTTTTTGAATTCTCCCACGATGCACAGACTTGGTATCAAGTGAATAAAATCGGTCGCGTCCTTCAAGAACTCAAATGATGAGTGAGCCAGAAAATTTAGGGGTTCTTCCATTCACCCGATCCGATTAAATGTCCATTTTCCTCCCCCAACAACCATTTTAAAAATTACATGGCCCTTTCGGCTGACCATAATTCAATTTTGAGCATTTTAGCTGAAAGCAAACGAGGCTTTTAAGTGGGCGTTTTTTTTCGAAAGGGGGATTAAGCCGAGATTAAACTCAATAGTTCTTTAAGCTTTTGTCTGGAGCCCAGTTGGGGTCTCGACTTGTTTCGACGCCTTTCCTCAAGATTCGTTGTTTACTGTTTTGTTAGTGCATTGTAATTGGCCGTCCATGGTGCGAGTGTGACCACAAACTGTGCACCCAAAATTGTAAACGATTAGATGTGCAAAGAATCAGAGTAATCTAAAGCTTATTTCTCTGTTATAAGCATTCCTAGAGATTTATGAACGTTCTGGAGCAATAATTATCCATTATAACGAGATTAAATGAATTATTCTTGTCATATTATTTTATTACAAGACAGTCGTTGGAGATTTATTAAGTAACCTTTCTGACAGACTCAATAAAAAGATCTTGAACCGAGCTTGCGGTAAGGCGGCGCGGCAAGATGAACCCGAACACCAAGGAGGAAACAAAAAATGCTAAGGCTTGGACGAAGGGGAGTGGCGCCGATAGTGGTGCTGGTGATACTCCTAGCTTCCACGGGCGCAGCAGTGGCTACGCCGGTAATCGCGGACGCGGCAAAGGTGCCCGCTGATTCGCCCCTTTATGGACTAAGGCGACTTGGCGAGCAAATCACTATGGCTAGCACAGAGGACCAGATGAAGGCAAGGTGGGCAGACTATGTCGATCTTGTCGGTCGCGGAAAAGGCCTTGGATATGGACAAATCCTGCAAGAGTTCAAGGACAAGCTGGCGCAGGTCTCGCCTGGCGACGTGAACGCAACGACGGAATTAGTGGCATGGATGCAACAGCAAGCCCCCAATATGGGACTGACACAGCTAAAACTGGCCAGGGACTTCTCTGAACAGGCCATGAAATACGCGACAGATATCCCGGGAGCAACTGGAAACTTGGAGAACGATATTCGGGACCTGCAGGATCTTGAAAATCAGTTCCCGAGCGCTTCCCCAGAACTGCAGGACAACATCTTGGCGAGGCTACGGCTGATAACGCAGCACTTGAAGATGATCGTCGCGCAATTCAAACAAACATTGCCAAAGGATCTGCGGAATTTCAACTACGTTGATAACATGCTGGCGGATGTTGACGTCGATGTTAATGTCAATTTGCGCATGGCTAAGTACCCGCTGAATCCTGAGAACATGGCCCAATTCCTCGACAACAGGCTACAGCTGTTCGATGACAAGCTCACCGAAGTACAGGTGGAACTGGGCAGCACCCCGGAGAACACCCCCGGACGAGTAGCCGCCGGACGGCAAGTCGAACTGGCTACCGATTTCAGAGATAATGCCGTCAACGCGAGGGATGCTGGCAACCTGAAGAAGGCAATCCAGCTACTTGAGACAGCATGGACCCATCTGCAAAACGCGCAGAAAATAATCGATCATGCGGCGGATTGGGACAAGGGATTCCGGGATGACTGGAAACGATGGAGTGACGACTGGAATCAACAGCGACTGGAGATGTCGGATAACAGGGCGGCGGGCCAGTACAATCAACTGTTGACCAAAGTGCAGACGGAACTGGGGCAGACTCCAGAGAACGCTCCCGGTCGACAAGCGGCGCAGCAGCAGATTGGCATCGCAATCGGGCTCGGCGAAAACGCCATGCAGGCTCAGAACTCGGGCGACCTTCAGAAGGCGGTGCAGCTGTTCATAGCAGCAAGTGTGCACCTGCGCAACGCGGAGAGAATACTGGACAAGGCCGCTGAATTTAGAAATGTTTCCGATAAATGGTATTCCTGGAAGGAAGATTGGCAGCAACTCCAGCAAAAGTACGCGGAGAACCTGAAGCAGACGCAGAAGGACTACCAACAGCAGCTGAGCAGGATGAGGGAAGAGTGGCAGCAGCAGTGGGGGGAATTGAACAAGCGCCGACCGACCGGCGGAGCACCGGGATGAACGGAAAAGAGGGAACGAGATGCCAAGCGAAACTAGGGTTGGGCACAAAGCGCTTTTCACGCTCGTAGCGGTGACGCTCGTTGTCGGCTTGCTTGCAGGGGGGATTATTGGCTATTCAACGACACAACAGGAGATCAGTGCCCTTCAAAGTCAAGTTTCGGAACTTCAGAACCAGGTATTCAACACTCGACCTGAGAATATCACTTTTGCACCGGGGGATCAAGCTTCGTTGTCTAAGTTGTACGAAGATGTCAAGGACTCGGTTGTTGTAGTTCTGGGAGTTGTAGCGCAAAGAACGTTCTTCGGCACGCAATACGGGCAGGTGGAAGGGTCTGGGTTCGTGTATGATTTAAACGGACGGATGATCATCGTCACGAACTTCCACGTGATCAACAGCGCCACGGACATCACAGTGACCTTCAGTGATGGGAACGCCTACACCGCTACCGTGCTCGGCTCCGACCCGTACGCCGACTTGGCGGTGCTCTCTACCAGCGCGCCCAATGACGAGTTCAAGCCCCTGCAGATAGTGAGCTCCTTCACACTGAATGTGGGCGACCCGGTGGTGGCCGTCGGTAATCCCTTCGGTCTGACCGGTTCCATGACCGCGGGCATAATCAGCCAGCTTGGGAGGACGTTGAGTGAGTCGACTATCGGTTCCTACCAGATTGCCAACATCATCCAGACCAGCGTCCAGATTAACCCGGGCAACTCCGGCGGGCCTTTGCTTAACTACTTCGGCCAGGTCGTCGGCATAACCACGGCGATCATCAGCAACTCCCAGGGTCTCGGCTTCGCCATACCTTCGGACATGATACTGAAGGAGATTGGTCCGCTGGCGGAAACGGGCAAATACACGCAGCATTCCTGGATGGGCATCGGGGGCATGGATATGAACTACGATATTGCGAAGGCCATGGGTGTGAGCGTGACCCGAGGTTGGCTGGTTACTAGTGTGGCTCAGGGTGGACCGGCTGAAAAGGCGGGCCTGCGTGCGGGAACGCAACAAGCGCATACGCCAACCGGCACGGTAATGGTCGGTGGTGACATTATCGTGGGGATCAATGGCAAAACGACAATAACCGGCGACGACCTGCTGACTTACCTCGAACAGAACACTTCGCCCGGGCAGACGGTCGACTTCACGGTAATCAGGGGCAACGAGACGATAACCGTTCCGGTCGTGTTAGGGACACGGCCCCCACTAAGTTAAATGGTGGTCAAGTTGAGCGACATAGTCAGTGTTCGGGATGTCAGCAAGATTTACGAAATGGGCAATGTGGACTTTCATGCCTTAAGAAATGTCGACTTGAGCATCGCCCCCTCAGAAAAGCTCTCCATAATGGGCCCCTCAGGTTCGGGCAAGTCGACACTACTCCACTTGATAGGATGTTTAGACAGGCCGACTGACGGTCAAATCCTCATAGATGGCATAGACACCTCCGCGCTCGGTGACTCGGAGCTGGCTGAAATAAGGAGGGAAAAAATTGGATTTGTATTTCAATTCTTCTATCTGATCCCAACTCTAACTGCGCTGGAAAATGTTGAATTGCCGATGACGTTTGCAGGCTTAGGGGTGCGGCAGAAGAGAGATAGGGCCAGAGAACTTCTTAAGCTTGTAAACTTGGCGAACAGGGTGGATCACAGACCGTCGGAATTAAGCGGAGGGGAGAGACAAAGGGTCGCTATCGCCAGGTCTATTGCGAATGATCCGAAAATACTCCTCGCAGATGAGCCAACGGGCAATTTGGATTCCGCCTCGGGCAGGGAGGTTATAGATCTTCTATTGAGGTTGAACGAGGAAAAGGGATTGACTTTAATCATCGTCACTCATGATCCTTATATAGCGGATAGGGCGGAGAATACAGTTCAGTTAAAAGACGGTCAAATTTTGAAAGGGAAGCGGAGATCGGCATGAACAAGACAATACTTGCCACACTGATGTCGGCGCTTCTTGTCTCGGCGGCCCTTGCTGGAATCAAGCCGGCCTCGGCCTCGGATGGCTCTCTGAACATCAGCTGGACGCTCCTTGATAATTCTCTGGCCCCCGGCGCCGAAACGACGCTATTATTAACCGTGACAAATCCTAACGCTGAATTCGTTTATAACGTGAACTTAAACTTTGCTCCCGCACTAGGCCTTACAGTTACTCCAAGCAGTTTCGGCATCAATAGTATTTCTCCCAACAATTCCCAATACACTTCAGTTAGAATTATCGCGGACGAAAATGCCACTATAGGCTCATCCTATGTGGAGTTGGACGCGTCTTACCAAGTCGGTAGCACTAAAGCGACGGCTCAAAATATCACTATTTGGATCCCTGTTAATTTGAATACATCTCCAGATCTGGTAATAGAGGACTTAAAATACGACAAAACCGTGATTCAAGCCGGCGGCAGCGCCACAATTTCCTTCAACGTGAAGAACTACGGTAACGGGCCAGCCAAAGACGTAAAGGTCTCGATGGATAGCACTGCCAGTATTTTTACGGTCGACCTAAGTGAAAAATATATTGCTGAAACGTTGCCTGTAAACGCATCCGCCCACGCCTCCTTTTCCCTGAGGGTTCAGCCCAGCTTGAGCGAGGGCACTTACTCTTTTCCAATAACCCTAAATTACAAGAACGATACGGGGAACCAAGTTTACACTGTAAATAAATTCGCTTCAATAGACATATACGGAAATTTCAACCTACTGGTTACCGTGTTATCGTCTTCTAGAGGCACCGTGACGATTAAGATAGCCAATGCTGGAACTCTGGAGGCAATATTTTTAGAGGTGAGGATATTGAGTTCCTCAAGCCAAATCAGGGCTTTCCAAGAGAACCAGGCTGGTGTTTCTCAGGGGAATCAACCTAGTGGTTTTCAGGACAACCGATTCGGGGCATTTACAAACCAAGTCGTTGCCTCCCCGAATTACATATATGTGGGCAATTTGCAGCCGAACGACTACGACACCGAGGATATAACCTTCCAGTTTGGGGAAAACACTAGGGGGAATGTCCCTGTTAACTTCGAACTCATTTACCAGGACCTATTCGGCAACAAATTCGCTGAGAACAAGACCGTTATGATAACCGCCTTCTCTGCTACTTCTTTTCCTTCTTCCCCCAGTTCGGGAAATAACACCCTGTACTTCCTGATCGGAGCAATCGTGGTAGTCGCCATTCCTACTGGTTATTTTTTGCGCCGCAGAAGGAAAAAAAGATCCCAAGCTTAAGGTGATTCTTCCATGCTACTGGGATCGCTTACCCTAGTTTTCAGAAACTTGACCCGAAGAAAGACGAGAAGCGCCCTAACGACGCTCGGCGTCATCATAGGGATAGCAGCCATTGTGGGGCTAGTTTCTGCTACCGAGGGATCTAGTCTCGCCATTCAAAGCCAGCTCGGCAGGCTCCAGGGCAACGTGGTAAGCGTTTCCGGGGCGTCGCTCAGACGCTTTGGCGGAGAGGGGGCCGGCATCGTGGGATCCAGTCTGACTCAAACGGACGTTGAGAAAATCTCCCTTTTGCCAGGAGTCACGGTGGCTTATGGCGAGGTGCAGCAGAATACGGCCGTCTCTTACAGGGCAGGCGAGACTGCCAACCTGACCATTGTGGGAATTCCTCCCGATTCCTGGAAAAAGTTGAACACTCTCGGCCTGGCATCCGGAAGATACCTGAACGATTCGGATCGGTACGAGGTCGTGATCGGCTACTCGGTCGCAGACAGCGTTTTCCAGAAGAACAATATACAGGAAGTCCTCAACCTAGGGGACAGACTCACGATAAGCGGCAAAGAATTCACGGTTGTGGGCATACTCAATCAGGCCGCAGGCACCTTCTTTCAGCAAGACTTGAACGTCTACATGCCAATAGATACTACGATTGAGCTCTTCAGCCTGCCCAAGGATTCGGTGAGGTCGATAACCGTAAGCGTGGACAGTGAGTCCAACGTGGATACAGTCGCCAGCGAAATTGAGAACAAGCTAATTCTCCTTCACAAGGTCACAAAACAAACCGAGGACTTCTCGGTACAAACGGCGTCGTTCGCCCAAAGCATAACCAGCCAAATTTCTAGCACATTGATTACCTTGCTCGCCGGCGTGGCAAGCATTTCCTTAATAGTTGGAATGATCGGAATAACCAACATCATGTATGTTTCGGTTACGGAAAGGACTAGGGAAATAGGAGTTATGAAGGCGATAGGGTCGACAAATAGAAGCGTGTTGTTCCTTTTCCTTCTAGAGGCGGGAATAATAAGCCTGCTAGGTGGTCTAATAGGTGTTGGTGCGGGTCTGGCCTTGGGAGAGGGTATATTATACCTGTCGAGCGGGTCCCTGATTTCGGTGCCTTTTGCTAGGAGGGCATCTCAGACGGTCGTCCAGCCGCACATAGCTATTATACCTGAACTCATCGTAGGAGTTCTCGTTTTATCCTTCTTTGTCGGCATTCTGGCTGGTTTGCTACCGGCAAGAAAAGCGGCCAATCTGGATCCGATACAAGCGCTTCGTTACGAATAATTCAACGCCCTTGTAGCTAACATATAGATTTAAGTTAAACGGTTCAAAGAGGGCCGCAACTTCT
>CAYUMT010000046.1:0-12015 GCA_964446015.1 Hadarchaeota archaeon (SeqCode) | reverse complement strand
CGCAAAAGGGTTTCACCTGGGGAAATTGTTGAGGCCAAGATAGACGTTGCAATGGTGAACGATATCACTGGTCCGATTACCTTGGACGCTCTAGAGGAGATAGGCGTTAAGAGGGTATGGGACCCGTCTAAGGTAGTTGTGGTGTTGGACCACCAAGCCCCGCCAACAGTCGTGGAGGCAGCTCAGGACCACGCCAAACTGCGCAAGTTCGCGGCACAAAAACATATCCATAATTTCTTCGATGTGAATGAGGGTATTTGCCACGAGGTCTTGCCCGAGCATGGATTAGCGCTTCCAGGGCAACTCATAGTCGGGGCGGATTCCCATACATGTACTTACGGGGCACTCGGTTGCTTCGCCACCGGCATTGGCTCCACGGACATGGCCGCGGTTTTCGCCACGGGTAAGCTATGGTTCAGGGTTCCGGAGAGCATTCGCATAAATGTAAAGGGCAATCTCATGAGGAGGGTCGCACCCAAGGACATCATCTTGCACATAATCGGGGACATTGGGGCCGACGGCGCAACATACCGCGCGGTCGAGTTCACCGGTGAGGGCATGGGCAGGATAAGCGTCAGCGGTAGGATGACGATGTGCAACATGGGCGTCGAGATGGGTGCTAAAACAGCGATCGTGCCGCCAGACGAACGCACGGAGAGATATCTTCGAGATAGGGCGAAGAAGGATTATAAAGCAGTATGCAGCGATCCAGGGGCCAACTACGCTGAGGAGCGCAAGTATGACGTATCCACCATTGAACCGCAGATAGCTGTGCCCCACAAGGTCGATAACGTGCGTCCAGTTCGAGAGGTCGCTGGGGTTAAGATTGATCAGGCCTTCTTGGGCAGCTGCACGAATGGTAGACTCGAGGATCTATTGGAGGCCGCTAAGGTCCTCGATGGTAAGAAGATAGCACGGGGAGTCAGGATGCTCGTGGTGCCAGCCTCAAGGGAGGTCTACTCTAAAGCTCTTGGGGAAACGGTCCTCAGTACATTCATCAACGCGGGCGCGATAGTCGAGGCACCGTCTTGTGCGGCATGCATGGGCAATCACATAGGGTTGTTGGGGCCAGGGGAGGTCTGCGTCTCATCCTCTAACAGGAACTTCAGGGGTAGGATGGGCAGCCCCGAGGCCAAGGTTTTTCTGGCCTCACCCGCAACCGTGGCAGCATCTGCGCTGAAGGGAGAAATAACCGATCCGAGGGATGTTTAATGGCTCAAGCTTGGGTTTTTGGCGACGACATCACGACCGATGACATCATCACCGGACGCTACTTGGTCAAGCGTGACCCAAAGGAGCTCGCTAAGCATGTGATGGAGGCGGTGGATCCCGAGTTCGCATCGAAGGTAAAGAAGGGCGACGTTGTGGTGGCAGGCAAAAATTTCGGATGCGGGTCAAGTCGAGAGCATGCACCTATAGCTCTAAAGGCAGCTGGCATATCCGCCATCGTCGCGGAATCATTTGCTAGAATATTCTACCG
The DNA here is from genome assembly GCA_964446015.1 of Hadarchaeota archaeon (SeqCode). Taxonomy (GTDB): domain Archaea; phylum Hadarchaeota; class Hadarchaeia; order Hadarchaeales; family Hadarchaeaceae; genus Hadarchaeum. The sequence continues at coordinate 10,535 of CAYUMT010000046.1, read as the reverse complement.
AAACGCGATAAATCAGGGGATGTCGGCTGTCATATCAAAGGGTGCGCACAGAGGGTTCTCTAACGGGGACGGTATAGGGGTAGACATTCGTAGGGGAAGGGTACTAAATATTAGGACTAAAAAGACCTTCAAGGCTGATCCTCTTCCAGATTTTTTAATGAAGATTTTGAGCTCTGGCGGGCTTCTCCAATATCTTAAACGCTCAAGGCGTCTGAAGCGCGTTTCACGGAAATAGAATAGCTATTGATGAAAGCCCGGTGAAAATTAGAAAAACTATGGATGATATCGCGAGTATGATACTTTCGTTTTTTCTAGCTTTTTTCACCGATTGCTCCATTCCTCGTGAGCATTTTGTCTGTAACATGGATAAGGTTGAATAAAGTAGCGTGATCCAAGCAACTACCACTATGGCGATGTTGAGCCTACTTAGCGAAGATATCGAAGCCCCATCATACAAATAAAATTTGGCGAGGAAAGGTAGGGTGAGCAAACCGAATCCCATGGAAGCGGCGAACCAAAACTTCACCCACAAAGTTATGCCGATCGTCTGTTTACCTCTTATTCTACCGTCGATTACTCGTAGGGCATGGATGCGAAATACCGATATGAACATTAATGGGCCGGAGAGGTTCCAGGAGGATATGAAATACCCCCAGTATTCTGGATTTGTTGGGTTCTTGGGGAAAGTCGGGAGTACTATCAAGAAGAAGGATACGAAGAAGGAGACTATAAGGGTCATCGATGCGAAGAGGGCCGCGTTGTTTTTCGACTCGAACTTTTTAACCTTATCCATTTTATCACCCAACGTTTAAGCTTAAGAGGTTCTGGTTAAAAATAATTGCAAGGGTGGATTCTTTGGCTAAGTATAGAATTGCGGTCATTCCCGGAGACGGGGTAGGTCCTGAGGTCATACGCGAGGGCTTGAAAGTTCTACGGGCGACGTCCGAAGCAGTGCCGGGTCTTGGGTTCGAGTTCTCAGAGTTCCCATACGGGGCCGAGCACTATCTCAAGACCAAGGAGCTAGTGTCCGAGGAGGGTTTGAAAGAACTCAAGAATATGGACGCGATTTACCTGGGAGCGCTTGGTGATCCACGCGTACCAACCGGTATACTTGAACAGGGCATATTACTTAAGCTCCGCTTTTACTTAGATCAGTACGTAAACCTCCGCCCCGTCAAGCTCTACCCTGGGGTCCCCTGTCCGCTGGTGGGGAAAGGTCCAGAGCACGTGAACTTCTATGTGGTGCGGGAGAACACGGAGGACTTTTACGTGGCGCTGGGGGGGCGGGCAAAGGGACTGTCAAGGTCGTATTTGGAGATTAAGCGGTCTATCTATCGGGCAAAGTTCGGGCTGGACATCGATGTTGAAAGCGATGAGATTGCATACCAAATCGGGGTCATCAGCAGAAAGGGTGCGGAAAGGGTCATTCGTTACGCGTTTGAGCTAGCGCGGAAAAAGGGCAAAAAACGCGTGACCTCCGTCGACAAGGCCAACGTCCTCACCCATATATACAGCCTATGGCGGGAGGCGTTCGAACGCGTTGCGAAGGACTATCCGGAGATAGAGAAGGAATTCTCATTCGTCGACGCCATTACCATGTGGTTCATTAAAAATCCAGAATGGTACCAGGTCGTGGTCACCCCAAACATGTTCGGGGACATAATAACGGATCTGGGGGCCATGATTCAGGGTGGCCTCGGACTAGCCCCCGGCGGCAACATAAATCCGGAGGGAGTGAGCATGTTTGAACCCGTACACGGCTCAGCGCCGAAGCACGCTGGGAAGAACCTTGCGAACCCCATTGCGACAATTTTGGCTGGTCAAATGATGCTGGAGCATTTGGGGGAGCAGGGGGCTGCGGATGTCGTAGAAATGGCGGTCGCCGAAGTTCTAGCGGAGGGTAAGATAAGAACCCAAGATCTGGGCGGGAAATCCAGCACATCCATGGTTGGGGACGCTGTGACCGAGAGAATCAAGGGAGTTTAAGTCTTAAAATCTAAGCCGAGTATGTTTAAACATGCGTCTAGTAATTGCTATAACCGGCTCAAGCGGGGCCGTCTACGGCGTCAGGTTGCTTGAGGTTTGTCGACGACTGAAAGTAGAGACGGAATTAATAGTTTCAAAGTCTGCGGAAACACTGTTGTCACAGGAACTTGGTAAAGGCGTCCGAGACATCAAGAAGCTTGCGACGCGGAGTTACTCCCCAGATAACCTTATGGCACCCATGTCAAGTGGGTCTTACCAAGTAGATGGCATGGCTGTGGTTCCATGCAGCATGAAGACTCTCGGGGAAATCGCCAATGGGATATCCCACGACCTGATAACTCGAGCCGCTGACGTCACACTGAAACAGAACCGTAAGCTGGTGTTGGTTCCGCGCGAGACCCCACTAAACCTGATTCACCTTGAGAACATGGTGAGGGTTAAACGCGCTGGCGCGATTGTCCTGCCAGCCGCGCCGGCATTTTATCAAAAGCCAGAAAAGATATCGGACTTGGTGGATTTCATCGTTGGCCGCGTCTTGGAAATGTTCAACGTAAAACATGAACTTTACCGCCCCTGGAGTGGTTCGGTCGAGTAATCTAAATTTTAATGTGATTGAATGAAATCCAGGCAACTCCCCATCAGGAAATTCGAGTGCTCGGACTGTAAGCATTCCGACTACAGGATGTCGACCCGGAAGGCCGGAGAGGTTGTGCCGGCCGAATGCCCCAAGTGCCACGGCAGCATGACGGTGTCCACTGACGAGATTCCAAAGTGGTTGGAGGAAAAACTAGAGCTGATATCCAAAAATTTTGAGATACTGGATTTCGCTGCTGGAGCTAATAAGATCGATTTGGAGGTTTCCTCAAAGGACTTAAAGCGCTCATTTCGATCACTCCTCGTGGTCCTTAGGAAAAGCGGTTATCTGCCGATAATGCGTGAACGCAACGGGGATATACTTCTTACCGTCGTTAAGCAGCCCAAGGTCAAGCCAAGCAGGATAGAGATAAATTTGGTCCTGTTCATCGCAACCGTTATCACAACGTTTTTAGTCGGTTACTACATCCTCTTCGGATCATTTTTGGATGCAGGGCTTTTCTCGGGCTCACTAATGTTGATGCTAGGCACACACGAGTTCGGGCATAAGATATCCACATGGCGCAACGGAGTTGAGTCTACGATGCCTTACTTCATCCCAGCTCCAAACGTCTTGGGAACTTTCGGGGCAGTGATCAACATCAAAAGTCCAATCCCCACGAAGGAAGCCTTGGTTGAGATGGGCGCGGCTGGGCCACTCATGGGCTTCGCTATCGCGCTTCCCATAACTCTAGTTGGGCTGTACTTTTCAGAAATCAATCAGCTGGGTTCATCCCTGCCTTTTTTTTCGCCGATTTTCGCCATCTTACAGTTGATCGCATTGGGAAAGGTGTCTGGGTCAATTGACCTTAGCCCTTTGGCGTTCGCTGGATGGGTGGTAATACTCCTAACAATGTTTAATCTCTTACCGGCAGGACAGCTGGACGGTGGACATATCGCCCGTGGCCTGTTGAACCGTCAGCGTCATTTCACACTGACGCGGACTATGGGTTTCGCCCTCATTATAATTGGATTGTTTTTCCCCGGTTTCCCACTTTCTTGGTGGGGTTTCCTCATAATCATCATGTTTAGAGGATACCATGTTGGGGCTCTTGATGACGTATCTAAGCTATCTGGGCGACATAAGGCTTTGGCGGCAGTGGCCCTGTTTGTTTTCCTGCTCTGTCTGCCGTTTCAGTTCAGTTAACCAATAGCTACATATGTTAACGGAAAATTAAGAATTGGGGCCCCAATGAGTGGTAAGTTCATCAACATCGAGGGCTTGGATGGCTGTGGTAAGAGCACCCATGTCAAGTTGTTAGCACAGTGGCTCAGATCAAGAGGATATGATATTTTGGTTACAGATGAACCAACCGATGGTCAAATCGGGGTTATTTTGAAGCGAATAATAAGTGGCGATTTGAGGGTACCAATAGCAGCAGAGGCCCTGCTATTCGCGGCCGATAGGCTTGAGCACTTGGCGAGGGTCATACAGCCTGCCGTGCAAGCAGGGAAAATTGTGCTAAATGAGCGCTACACACCTTCTTCCATTGCTTATCAATCAGCACGTGGTCTCTCAGTGGAGTGGATAAGGATGATAAACAAACGCGCTTCAGAGCCAGATTTGACCATACTGATTGAAGTTCCGGTGGAGGCATCATTCGCTAGGATAAAGAGGTCGCGAAGGCTGGACGAGTTCGAGAGTGACTTGAAACTTCAGAGACTAGTTCGACAAAATTATCTACAAATAGCAAAACGAGAGGGGATTAAAATTGTCGATGGAAATCGATCGATTAATGAGGTTCAAACGGATATCAGAGAGCTTGTAAGCCATCTACTTTGATATTCAATATTGCACATCATTTGTGATCTGGATTTCTAGTTCCTTTTCATTCTTTTCGAACAATTGGACATCCCCACCGTTAATTTCTCCTTGAATTTTACAAAAATTTTACTAGACCACAAGATAATTTAAGGAGTTCGAATAAGTTGTTGAGTTAAGGGGCATGTTATAAAATTTGAGATGATGAAATGAGGTTCGTAATCATTGGGGCGCCTGGTTCGGGTAAGGGCACCCAAACCTCGAGGCTGAAGTCAATACTTGGCGTACTCGCGATATCCACTGGTGATATATTTCGCGGTGAGATAAAGGACGGAACTGAGCTGGGTAAAAAAATTAAAGGTTACTTGGACAGCGGTCAGCTTGTACCCGATGAAACAGTAATTGAGGTTATAAAGGATAGGATTGGTAAACCTGACTGTAAAAAGGGTTTCATATTGGATGGATTTCCCCGTACCATCAAACAGGCAAGTGCCCTAGATAAAACTGTTAAGATTGACGCTTGCATTTATCTAAGTGTTCCCAAGGAGACAATAGTTGAGAGGCTCACGGCTAGAAGGACCTGCAAGGACTGCGGCGCGATATATAATCTCTTTGTACTAAAGCCCAAGCAGGAGGGCATTTGCGACAAGTGCGGGGGTAAACTGATTCAACGTGAGGATGACACTGCGCGCGTTATCGAGGAGAGATTTCGGGTCTTTGAGGAGCAAACTGCACCATTGCTAAAATATTACAGGGAAAGGGTGCCGTTCATCCAGGTCACTTGTAAATCCGCAGACACGCCCCCGGAGGATATGACAAGGCAGATTATGGAGGGTTTGAGGGCCTTAAATCTCACAAAATGATTGAGTTTTATATTTTTAGATTACTAGAACTCAATGGCTTTCTGCACGGCCTTGATTATGGGGGTCAGCATTATTCTGGTAGCCAGCTTAAGTGTACTGGACTTTTCGATCATTTTGGCTATTTGTGGTGAAACTCCATAGTAGAGCGAGATGAATTTTCTTCCAGCGTTATCCCTCATCAGAAAGTTATCCCTGAAGGATCTGAGCACATTTATTTCATGGGCTGTGGAGGTTCCGAACGCGGCAGTGGCGATGAAACAACCTCCTCCCCTGCGCTCCAAGTTCAGGTGAAACTCCTGTTTACAATCAGTACATTCATACCTTAAATGAGGAATTTTTTTAGTAGACTTTTTAGTAAGAAACTTTGTGGTTTTTTCTATTTCCTTTTTTCCAGTTATATGCATGGGGCGCCGGCATTCCGGGCATAAAATTGTCGGTACTGAGATGAGGCGCTTTGGGTTCGCTTCGGTGAACTTCTTCTTTTGCTTTGGTTCAGCTTCGGTCGACTTCTTCTTTTGCTTCGGTTCAGTTTCGATCAACTTCATCTTACGCCTTAGCATGCGAATCGTTATTTTATTGGATACTATGGGTTATTAACCTATTGAAATCCAATTTATGTAAAATTTGGGCATGCTCGATGACGTTTTCAAGGATTTCAGGATAATTAGAAATACTTTTAAGTCATTTTTGAGTTCATTATCTAAGTGTTAATATGTTTGAAAGCTGTGATCATGGTCTCGAGAAGTCAAAAATCGCCTATTTTACGATGGAAATAGGACTGGAAAACGGTGTTTCAACATATGCCGGAGGCCTTGGGGTCTTGGCTGGAGATATCTTAAGATCTTGTGCGGATCTAAAACTTCCAATCGTGGCTGTTACTCTGGTCAGTAAAAAAGGATACTTTAAGCAAGAGATAATCCAGGGAGGTAAACAGGTAGAGTGCCCCGATGAGTGGGATCCATCTAAATTCATGGAAATACTTCCCGTTGAAACAAAAGTTAGAATTCAAAACAGGGATGTGAAAATAAAAGCTTGGCTTTACAATCTCCGGAGTTCAACTGGGGGATCGGTTCCCGTAATTTTCCTTGATACGGATACGGAGGGAAACACTCCAGATGATAGAGCGATTACCAGTTTTCTGTACGGTGGAGACGAAAGATACAGGCTGAAGCAGGAAATTGTTCTTGGTATAGGAGGAGTGAGGATGCTCGAGGCGTTAGGCTTTGGCATCAGGAAGTATCATATGAATGAGGGGCATTCTAGTCTACTCACTTTAGAGCTTTTGCGCAAACATGGGATGGATCTACAAAAAGTTAGGGGGCAATGCTTGTTCACCACCCATACTCCGGTCGAGGCGGCCCACGACAAGTTTCCCTATGATCTGGTCAAAGAGCTCATGGGGGAAACGGATTTAGAAGTACTAAAGAGGTTCGGCGGTCAGCAAAGGCTTAACATGACCATGCTTGCCCTAAACTTAAGTAGCTACATTAACGGCGTAGCTAAGAGGCATCGAGATACCACTAAGGAAATCTTTCCAGGCTATGCGATTTCCTGCATAACGAATGGAGCTCATTCCTATACGTGGACATGTAAAAGTTTCAGGGATTTATATGATAGGTATATACCCGGATGGGCAAATGAACCGGAGTTACTTGTAAGGGTAGACTTGATCCCAGATGAAGAGATCTGGCGGGCCCATTTAGAAGCCAAGAAGTCGCTGATAGATTATGTCAATAATGAAACTAATGTGGGTATGGATTATGATAAATTTACCATCGGGTTCGCCAAGAGGGTTACTGGGTATAAGAGGGCTAATTTACTGTTCTCTGATTTAGAAAAACTTAAAACGGTAAACAGGGCTGGCGAGATACAGCTAATCTTTGCCGGCAAAGCGCACCCAAGAGATAACATGGGAAAGTGTTTAATTGAGCAGATATCTGCACATATTGAGAAGTTAAAAGGTGAAATAAAGATTGCTTACTTAAAAAATTATAACATGTCCCTTGCGGCCAAGTTAGTTTCAGGGGTTGACGTTTGGCTAAACACACCATTACGGCCCCTAGAGGCCTCGGGTACAAGTGGGATGAAGGCCGCTCACAACGGAGTGATAAACTTTAGTGTATTAGATGGCTGGTGGGTAGAGGGCTGCATTGAAGGTGTTACCGGATGGGCAATAGGTCCTCGCCACGATGACCACGTTTCCGTAAATAACAGTTGTAGCATGGAAATAGGGGAGAGACACAAGCAGGATATAGATGACCTTTACAATAAGTTAGGTTGCAAGATTATCCCGATGTTTTACAGTAAGAGGGACGAGTGGATAAAGATGATGAAGAATTCGATAGGAAAGATCGCTTATTACTTTAACAGCCATAGAATGGTACGCGGGTACTTCACTGAGGCCTATCAATGAACTTAGTTACTCAGATATCTCTGTTCTGGTAAAGACAAATATCATGGTCATTAAATCGTCAGCACCTTACTTTAAAGCGGCAAGAATCGGACTATTTTAGCCCTTTCCATTCATGACTAGGCTGAGGAACTAGCTGCCTGTATCGCCTTGAAACGGTAATGTAAAGCTGGTTGCGGAGGTTCTCACCGATTAGGTTGGGTTTATTTAGCTTTCTAACTTCTGCCGCTAACTCTGAGTCCCCAAGAACTTCTTTTATCCACTTTTCAAAGTCTCCACGACGAATGTGAAATTCTAAAGATTTTACTTCCACTTTATTTATTTTTTCCTTGAACTCTTGCAAGGATGACGCGCTTAAACCAGTATTATCTCCCACCGACTTAAAGAAATGGAACGCCTTGTCGCCTGTAACTGTTCTCAAAACTTCTGAAGTCATTTTCTCATTCATATTATCCCTAGTTTAATTATGCGTCTTTTGATATAAGTGTAACCCACTTGATTTATTCTATTTTAAAATGATCTCGATTTAACTATTGAAAAATCTAATTTTTCACTCGTCCCCAACGATTCTTTTGTCTAGGCCAAGAAAAAAGCTGAAACTGATATATAGCGGATTTTAACATAAGAAAGTTGGAGATTACAAACATCTACTTAAACACTGTGTCAGAAATATAGGTAGAGGACTGCTCATGAGGGTTATTATAGAAAATGTAAAACCGGAGATCGATTCGGGTAACACCACGATTAAACGCGTGGTTGGTGAGAGCGTTGTCGTTCAGGCCGATGTCTTTGTCGGCGGCCATGACGACGTAGCCGCCGGTCTTCTTTATCGCAAGGCCAGTGAGAGGGAGTGGAAAGAAGTGCCGATGCGGGTGTTGGGGAATGATAGATGGGAGGGAGCGTTTACAGTTGAAGAACTGGGAATCTATAATTACACCGTGCAGGGGTGGGTAGATCGTTTCCAGTCGTGGAGAAAAGACTTGAAAAAGAAATTTGAAGCCAATCAGGATATCAAGGTTGACTTATTGATTGGTTCTGAGTTGATTGAAAAAGCAGCGGGAAGAGCTTCAGGCGCAGATGCGGAAAAACTAAGAAAATTTGCGAGGACCCTGAGAGATGCAGATGATACAAGAAACTCGGTTTCTCTTGCCCTTAGCGATGATGTCGAAAAATTAATCAAATCCTATCCGGATAAGAATTCGTCGGCTGTTTATGAAAAGGAACTCGCGGTCCTTGTTGACAGTAAAAAGGCCCTCTTTAGTGCATGGTATGAAATGTTCCCAAGATCATTTAGCTCTGAACCGGGTAAACACGGCACATTTAAGGACTGCGAAAATCTGCTTCCTGAGATAGCGAAGATGGGCTTTGATATCCTTTATTTACCACCCATCCATCCAATTGCAAAGACCAATAGAAAGGGAAAAAACAATTCACCCACTGCGGAGCCGGAAGACCCAGGTAGTCCTTGGGCGATAGGTTCTGCGGAGGGAGGTCACAAATCAATTAACCCGCAGTTGGGGACGATGGAAGACTTTGTAAGTTTTGTAAAAAGGGCAAAAGATCATGGCATGGAAATAGCTCTCGACTTGGCTTTCCAGTGTTCCGTTGATCATCCATATGTGAAGGAACATCCGGAGTGGTTCCGATGGCGCCCCGATGGCAAAATACAGTATGCAGAAAATCCGCCAAAAAAGTACGAGGACGTGATTCCCCTAAATCTCGAAACTGAAAGTTGGCAGGAGCTTTGGGAGGAACTGAAAAGTATTGTTTTATTTTGGATTGAAAGAGGAGTAATCATCTTTAGGGTCGATAATCCTCATACCAAGCCCTCCTCGTTTTGGGAATGGTTGATAAGGGAGGTCAAACGTGATCATCCGGAAGTAATCTTTCTTTCTGAGGCTTTCACCCGACCAAAGGTGATGTACAAGCTTGCTAAAGTTGGATTTACTCAATCATACACTTACTTCACTTGGCGTAACACAAAACGAGAGCTCATGGACTACCTTACCGAGTTAACCCAAACTGAGGTGCGGGAATACTTCCGACCCAACTTTTGGCCAAATACCCCCGATATTCTCTCCGAGTATCTTCAATACGGGGGGAGGCCCGCTTTTATAATCCGGCTTGTCTTAGCCGCGACTCTTTCTCCAAACTATGGTATCTATGGGCCCGCATTTGAATTACTTGAAACAGAAGCTGTGCCTGGAAAGGAGGAGTACCAGAACTCGGAGAAGTACGAGATTAAGCGTTGGGATTGGAACAAACCCGGAAACCTTCGAGATTTGATTGCGAGGTTGAACCAGATCAGGAGAGAAAATCTGGCCCTACAAACTACGTGGAATTTAAAGTTTTATGAGATAAACAATGATAACTTGCTTTGTTTTGAAAAGACCACCGAAGATTTCTCCGATATCCTTCTCATTGCTGTAAACATTGATCCTTTTCACGTGCAATCGGGCTGGGTGCGCGTACCCTTAGATGAACTCGGCATCGCTCCAGACAGTCCTTTTCTGGTGCATGATCTGTTGAGCGATAACAAATATATTTGGCAAGGAGAATGGAATTATATAGAGCTAAATCCTCAGATATTGCCCGCCCATATATTTCGGGTATACAGGCGCTTGCACCATGAGAAAAATTTTGACTACTATATGTGATGATAAGGAGGCAAATTATGTCCCCAAGAGAAGAACACCTCAAAGATGATCCCCTATGGTATAGGGACGCAATTATCTATGAGCTTCACGTGAGGTCATTCTACGATAGCAATGGCGACGGGATAGGCGATTTTCGGGGCCTAATAGAGAAACTTGATTACCTCGCAGACTTGGGAGTAACTGCAATATGGCTCCTGCCATTTTATCCATCACCACTGAAGGAC
>CAYUMT010000045.1:0-12145 GCA_964446015.1 Hadarchaeota archaeon (SeqCode) | reverse complement strand
AGGGTCTGGAAATTATTATCGGGCCAAGTGTTAAGTTGGAATCTTTACTTTACAGGTTACTGTTTAAACTAAATGTGATTTCTTGAAAGCTTGGACTGAATTTTAGTGGCCTTTAAAAAGCTCGCTACTTCCTTTTTTATACATTAGCGACCCCTCGGTTTTGGCATGTCAATCCGATTTAAATGGTGATGATAATTTAAACTAAAATAAATACATTATTCGGTGGGCCGGTAGTTCAGTGGCGGAACGCTCGCTTCGCAAGCGAGAGGTCGCGGGTTCAAATCCCGCCCGGTCCACCAAAATCTGGCATTTGAGCTGGATCCCCTGCCTAAATCCTGCTTCATTTTTTTTTCCATTTTCATTTTAAAAATTGCTTAAACCGTCGAATGAATAGTATCTGCTGACAGGAAGTACTTGGTGATTTTCAACCCACCTTAGCTTCACTTGTCTCCAATTTTAGCTTGCCCTCAATCAAATCTTGGAGGATTCCTTGGAAGCTGTCTTTTTCAACCCCTCTGATATCTTGGTATTTGAGGGCCTCTTTCGGACAATACTCGACGCACTGAGGTTTTTTATACTCTTTGCAGAAGTCACATACCTTTGCCGTTTTGTCCTCAAGGTGAAGGATTATGGCTCCTATCGGACACTTCTCGATACACCAGCCGCAACAATCGCACTTCTCCTCATCGATTGTGATCAGACCCGTCCGTTTATTTTGTGAAATCGCTTGGTGAGGACACACGAGAATGCATTTAGGGTCCTCGCACTTTCTACAGGTGACCGCGAGGTCAAACGTGGGGTGAATCCTGATGGTCCTTATCCTCGACTTTCTGGGGTTGATGACGCCCTCGCACACCGCAGAGCAGATATAGTCACAGATCCTGCAACCCATGCATTCTTTGACATCGCACACGATGATCTTTTTTCCCATCAGACCCCCACCTCACGGGCGGCGTCGGTCAGCCCTAGTTCTCTCAGCTTCTCTTTTCCGGGGATCCCTTCTTCGTTCCAGCACCTCAGCCGATAGTACTCACCAAGGGCCTCATCGAACTGCTTTCTGTCAACCACTGCCGTCCGGCCATCCTTGTCACACACAACTGGCTCTTCGTAGGCCCTTGGTGGCAAACAGTCGTCTTTCCTTGAGAGCCCCATTCTGACGTTAAAGCACCTGCCCAAGGTGTATGCTCTTTCCCCAGCCTCAATCAACTCGTCAAGCGTAATGTCCAAGCCGGTGGTCAGGTTATACAATTCGACGAGTTCACGGTTGGATTTGTATATCCTCCGGGAGAACTTGCAGATGATCAAAGAGTCGATGACTGTATAGACGTTCTCGCCGTCCACAACCAGCTTTGCCCTGTCCTTGTCTAGGCTGAACCTGTCCACGACCCCTTTTTCATCATACGCGTAGGACCCAGATCGCTGATAAAAGGCCCCCGTTATGCAGGTAGCATGACCAAGCGCGCCTGTCTGCATCGTTCTGAAGGGATATGCCGACGTTTCTAGTCCCTTTATCTGCATTGCAAACCCTATGCTGTTTTTACCTATCCTCAATGCAGCGCTCCTCGAGCCCTCCGCCAGAAGCTGTCCGAGCCTACCCTCTCGGAGACAAATCCTTCTAACTGCTTCCACCATTGCATCGCCGTTGCCAAATCTCAGATCAAGCCCGTCGACGTCTTCCGGCGTCAGAATGCCCTTCTCGTACGCTTCCATCGCCCACGCGATCGTAACACCCGCAGAGATCGTGTCAATCCCCAGCTCATCGCAGAATTGGGTAGCTTTGATTATTGGGTCAAGGTCACCGACACCGCAGCAAGGCCCCAATGCCCACAGGGTTTCAAAATCGATGCTTGATACTGCTCCCTTGTACTCCCCTTCTTTTACCTCAGCCACGTGGTCACAACCGATTGGGCACATGTCACAGCTTATCACTTTCCTCACGCGGGTCTCCATCATCTTCTCCCCCGAGACCTGCTCGGCGTGCTCAAACGTCATCTTCTGAAAGTTGTTGGTGCCCAAGCGGTAGGTTTTTTCGTGTTGGAGAATTTTTATAGGGGTGCCATAGGTTCCATAGTACATGAAGGGTGCCCTACATAATTTGTGGAGTGGCTTGCAGACTTTCAGCAGATTTTTAAGGTCGTGTACTAAAACATTTCCGGTACCTCGCACAGCCACAGCTTTGAGGTTCTTACTCCCCATGATTGTCCCCATGCCGTTCCTGCCCACGTGCCTGTTCCGCTCATGTGTTATGAGTGCAAATTTTACTAACCTCTCACCAGCAGGGCCGATGGACGAAATCTTGACCGACCTATCCTGCAGCTCCTCTTTTATGGCGTCTTCAGTTTCCCAAGTTGTCTTCCCCCACAAGTGAGATGCGTCCCTTAGCTCGATCACATCATCATCCACAAACAAATAGCAAGGCCCTGAAGCCCTGCCCCTAATAACTATGCCGTCATAGCCCGCCCGCTTTAATTCATTCCCCCAATAACCAGAACATAGGCCAAACCCAATTGATCCAGTAGTCGGTGAATGTCCAACTGCAGTGTACTTGCTGGTAGATGGAATGATAGTTCCAGCAAAGGGTCCTGTCCAAAAGCTTACCACATTGCTCTCTTCCAAGGGGTCTGAGTTTTTCGGAATATTATCCCAAGCGATTTTGATTCCAAAACCAATACCGCCGATGAACAGTCTTGGCCAATCGCTAGGGAGCTTCTTTACGGTAGCTTTCCCCTTGCCCAAGTCAATATCGACGTATTTACCTGTATAACCTTTAATCTCAGTCACTCCCATCATCCTCCCTCAACGAGTGGGGCTAACAATATCTCATCGCCTTCCTCCAGTTTGGTGTGAATCCCTTCATGCGTAGAGATGTTAACCCCATTCTTCATCACTAAAATCCCTTCTCTCACTTTTTTTCCACTAAGGATTTTTGCCTTGAGTTCGCCTCCATACTTTTTGACAAGGGCGTTGATGAGATCGCTCACGGTGGAACCCCTCCTTAGTTTTATTCTAGCGGACTTTTCTCCCGTGATTTCTCTGATGGGCTGAAGGAAATTAACCGTTACCATCAATTTCTCGCGCTCCTTTCATAAATGTTATATCATATGTTAAATATTGTTTTTTAAATAAGAATAAGCTCGGAGCAGCCTAAAATTCAGGGGTATCATGAAAAATTATCTGGTCGATGTGGGGCCCGTGGGCTACCTTCATCTAGATGGAAGAGACGTTAAGAGTCTCGAAGAGCTGTTACGCGCCTTAGAAGAGGTAAATGATGAGACCTTCTCCAAGCGTGCAGGCGACATCTACGAATGGATAAAGGTGGTCGTGGGCGACGAAATATTAGCTAGAAAAGTCAGGAAACTGAAGTTCAGAACCAACGTCATTAAGAGGCTCAGAGAACGGATATGTTCTCTAAAGGATATCGAGCATGGCCTGAATGAAAGAGAAATCGTTAAGGAGCTGAAATTGTATGTTAACGAAGTCCGGTTGGTGCTGGACAAAGATAACTGCTGTAAGTGTGTAGTTTGTCCAACAATCTGTCCCAAAGAAGCCGTGAAAATAGAGGAAAATATTGAGGTCACAGACGATTGTGTATTATGTGGACTTTGTGTTCCATTCTGCCCCGTTGGCGCGATTAAACTTCTCATCGACGGGGAAGAGAAAAACTTGCTGACGGAGTTCAAGGGCATTCCTCAACTCCCCGATTTCAGCGATATAAATGGGTATAGAGTGAGGCGACTGTTCACGGGAAATATTAGGATAGATGAGAGCAAGTGTCCTGATGACTGTGAGGAGTGTGTAAGCGCGTGCCCAACTGGCGCCATAGAAAGGGATGGAAAAGCTGTGCCTGTCGACGAAAATAAATGTATACTCTGCGGGGCGTGCCAGACCGTCTGTCCTGAGGACGCGGCGACGGTGAGACGAAACAGGGTCATCCATGGAGAGGGATTTTCTGCCGCATGGGACAAGGCCTTAGAAAAGCTGGCTGATTATGGTAAAGTTGTCTTGGCGCACCATGATAGTGCAGAAAGGCGGCTAGTCCGACTCGTCAAAGAAAGTGGGTTGAAAAAATGGCTCGAGTGAAGAAAAAATTGGCTCAAAAAGAATCGGCTCCTCGAGAGGCCGACCTCCGCACAGGCGTGTTCGTCTGCCACTGCGGCAAAAACATCGCTGGTGTCGTTGACATCGGCGCCGTTATGGATTGGGCGAAAACACTACCCAACGTTGTCTGTGTAAAGGATAACATGTACAGCTGTTCAGACCCGGGTCAAACGGCCATTAAAGAGGCAATCGAGGAGAACAACTTGAATAGAGTCGTCGTGGCGGCCTGCTCGCCGTCCCTTCATGAGCCCACATTTAGGCGGTGCGTCGAGAAAGCAGGCCTCAACAAATACCTCTTTGAGATGGCGAACATTCGCGAGCATTGTTCTTGGGTTCACATGCGGGAGCCAGAGGCGGCCACAAAAAAGGCCCAAGATCTTGTGGCCATGGCTGTTGCCAAAGCTTCACTCCTGCAGCCTATCGTCGACAGGGCTGTCCCAGTGACAAAGAGGGCTTTAGTGATAGGGGGTGGGGTCGCTGGCTGTCAGGCCGCGCTGGATTTGGGCGACGCGGGATTTGATGTTGTCCTAATAGAAAAAGGACACTCAATCGGAGGCCGGATGGCCCAGCTTGATAAGACTTTCCCCACCATGGACTGCTCCATCTGCATCCTTGGTCCAAAACTTGCCGACGTGGGCGCTCATCCCAGAATACGATTGCTATCAGGTACAGAGATAAAGCAGGTAGACGGCTACGTGGGAAATTTCAAGGTGAAAGCGGTGATGAAACCCAAACTGGTAGATCCCGAAAAATGTAATGGATGTGCGGAGTGCGTGGATGCGTGTCCGGTCATCATGCCAAGGGAGTTTGATGTCAACCTCAATCCAAGACGGGCCATCTACATACCCTTCGCACAAGCGATTCCCTCGACATATGTGGTCGACGAAGAGCACTGCATCAAATGCTATCAATGCGCCAACAAGTGCGATAGAGGGGCCATAAACTTTGAGCAGAAAGAGAAAACCATCAATTTGAAGGTGGGAACCATAATTGTGGCCACCGGCTGTCAAGTTTTTGACGCGACGAAAAAGAAGGAATATGGATATGGACGGTATCTCAACGTCGTGACGAGCCTTGAATTCGAGAGAATCGTTTGTGCAAGCGGACCCACCGAGGGTGTCCTACTAAGGCCCGACAAGAAGCATGCCAGGCGTTTCGCTTTTATTCAGTGTGTGGGAAGCCGAGACAAGAAGTGGCATGAGTACTGCTCGGCCACATGCTGTATGAACTCCATCAAGTTGGCCCTCCTTATCAAAGAACACGACCCAGATGCAGAGGTTTTCATCTTCGCCACAGACATCAGGGCCTCTGGCAAGGGATTTGAGGAGCTTTACAATAGGGCTCGTGATATGGGGGTCATCTTCATCTCAGCGAGACCTTCCGAGATAAGAGAAGGTAAGGACAGGAATCCAATCATAGTCTCAGAAAACCCGCTTGATGAGCAGGTCATGGAGACTGAGGTCGATATGGCTATCTTGGCTGTGGGCATGGAGCCTGTTGGTGCTGCCGAGGAAATTGCCCGAGTCCTGCACATCCCGCGCGATTCTGATGGCTTTTACTTGGAGGCGCACCCCAAGCTAAAGCCAGTTGATAGCCCCTGTAGCGGGATTTTCTTAGCGGGTGCGGGGAAAGGTCCAAAGGACATAAAGGAGTCTGTAACGAGCGCCAGCGCAGCCGCCGCGAGAGCTGGGATTCTGATGTCGGCGGGGAGGGTGACCATTAGCGGCATAGTACCTGTGGTGAACAAGGAGTTGTGTACGGCCTGCGGTCTTTGTACAAAGGCATGCCCATATGGTGCCTTGTCGGTAGAAGTTCCAAGGAAGACCCCGGTCGAGCTGACGGTTGCAAAGTGTCATGGATGTGGTACTTGTGTGGCTGAGTGTCCAACTGGAGCCCTTGATCAGAGCCACTTCACTGATCAGCAGATCCTCGCTCAAATTGATGCGGTCTTGACAAAGGACCCACAAAATAAGATCATCGCCTTCTGTTGTAACTGGTGCTCTTATGCAGGATCAGATCTCGCCGGCGTATCGAGATTTCAGTACCCCCCGAACGTCCGAATCATAAAAGTGATGTGCTCGGGCCGCGTGAAGGAAAAATTCGTGCTGCGAGCGTTTGAAAAGGGGGCAGGCATCGTGTGGGTGTCTGGCTGCCATCTCCCAAATGACTGTCACTACATCAGCGGGAACGTTTGGTGTAAAAAGAGGATCGAACGCCTGCAGAAGGTGCTTCCACAGAAGATAGGAATCCCAAGCGAGCGGCTCAAGCTCAACTGGATATCTGCCGCGGAAGGGGTCGTCTTCGCTAACCTAGCAAAGAAATACACGGAAGAGCTGAAGAAATTTACTGGTGGTTAGAGTATGTCCTGCATCGATATAGAGTTCAGAAAACAGATTTTGGCGGAAGCACCCGAGATCGTTCGTTGCTTCCAGTGCAGCGCGTGTGTTGGTGGCTGCCTAGCGGCGCGATATCTGGGCAATTTCAACCCTAGGATGAAAATCCTCTCTGCCCTTCATGGTCGGAAGGATGAATTGAATGACATACTTTTCAACTGCGCCATGTGTAACACCTGCAACGAGAGATGCCCTCAGGATGTAAACCCTTTTGAGGTGCTGATCAAGCTCAAGAATATTGCCGTCAGACTGGGTCTGATCTCGGATGAGAAGCTTGCCACTTCTAAAACGGTGATAGATACAGGGCGGGGCTTCATGATTACAAGTCATACGGATTCAATTAGAGAACAGCTGGGCCTCCCTCCGGTGAAAAAGACGGATGTGCTCAAGAGGTTGGTGGGAGAATGAGTGAAAAACAGCGGTGGGCATTTTTTCGCGGCTGTCTAATCCCGATAAAGTTGCCTCACCTGGAGGCATGTGCTAGGCGGGTCTTTCCCTCCCTGGGCATCGAGCTAGTGGATCTTGACTTCACATGTTGCCCGCCCACGCCAGTCCGGGAAGCAGACGAATTCAGGTGGCTGACCATCGCTGCCCATAACCTCGCTTTAGCTGAGCGAGCAAGTCTTGATATCCTGACAATCTGTAATGGATGCGCCCAGACGCTCATCGAGGCCAATCACATCCTCACATCAAATCCAGACGTGCTGAGCAAAGTCAATGCCAGGTTGGAGCGGGTTGGTTCAAGATATGAAGGGAACGTAAAGGTGAAGCACTTTCTTATGGTGTTACACGGCATGGAGGAAAGGATAAAATCAAGCATCAAGGAGCCTTTAAGAGGACTTAAAGTTGCAGCGCAGCCAGGTTGTCACATCCTCAGGCCAAGCGGAATCATCCAGTTTGACGACGCCGAGCGTCCCGTCAAACTCGACCAAATGATTGGCTGGCTGGGTGCAAGACCAGTTGACTATGATCTCAAAGCTTCATGTTGCGGTCAATCTTTTCTACCCATCGACCGGCAGGCTTGTTACAGGGTCATGGCAGACAAGCTCGAGCAAGTTAAAGGCGCAGATTGCTTGACAACGGGGTGCCCCATGTGCTTCCAGCAGTTTGATTTTAACCAGAGAGTGCTGGGACCTGCGTTAGGCATGCCGATTTTATTTTATTGCCAGTTAATAGGTTTGGCTCAGGGTCTCTCACTTGACGATGTGGGCTGGGGCTTCCATAAGGTAAAGAGTAAGAGGCTAGAGAACTTCTTCGGCGAAAAGAAAAACTTGTGATGTTGATTACAAACCACTGCCAATTTCAAGCAAAAATTCTGCCAAAATCTTGCCTGAAAATTGCGCGAGGGATTTTAACGGCTTAAAATAACGGCTGAAACTTATCCCGATCCAATACTTTTAAATTTGATTTTTTTCACCGTTTGATTACTTTTCACAATGTAAAGCCTAATTACGTTCTCTGCTAATTGGAATTTAAAAAGTGGGAGCGAATTGCGTTTGAGTGGTCATAGGTTTCGTTATGATGGAAAGGAGAGGAGAAAATGGCAGAACCCGGAGGCAATTTTGGTCGACATAGGTTTGGGGCCAGGTTCAATTTTCGTTGACATTGGCTGTGGTGATGGCTTCTTCACAATTCCGGCCGCGAGGCTCGTGGGTAAGGGAGGAAAGGTTTACGGTCTGGACATCGATGGAGAGGCGATTGTAAGATTGAGGGAAAAGGCCTTCAAGGAGGGCTTGGAAAACCTGAGTTCTACCGTAGGGTACGCCGAGGATACGGTTTCATGTGAGTCGTGCGCCGACATTGTCTTCTTCGGCATAGATTTGCACGACTTCAAGGATCCACTTAAAGTTTTGAGCAATGCAAAGAGGATGCTCAAGCCTAGTGGAAGATTGATTGACTTGGACTGGAAAAAAGAGCCCATGGAGCTAGGTCCACCCTTTGAGATAAGGTTCAGCGAGGAGGAAGCATCGAGACTAATCGAGGATGCAGGTTTCAATATAGAAGTGGTAAGGGAGACTGGACCCTATCATTATCTAATAATAGCAAAGCCGTAATTTTCAGGATCAATTTTATGTGCCGCTATTTTTTCAAACACATCTTCAGAAAATACTCGTGAAGCCTAGTGTCGTTCGTGAGCTCAGGGTGAAAAGCCACAGCGATTAAATTTTTATATTTTACCCCGACCACCTTACCCATAAATTCCGCGATCACCTCTACGCCCACGCCAATTTCTTTAACAGCGGGCGCACGTATGAAAACGCCGGGGAAGGGTTTCTCGCCGAGTAGAGGAATGTCTAGCTCAGCTTCAAATGACTCGCGCTGCCTACCGAAGGCGTTTCTAATGACCGCAACGTCCAATATTCCCAAAATAGGTTGCCCCGTCTTTGACACTTGTTCGTCACCTCGCTTTGCTAATACTATCAGTCCGGCGCAGGTTCCGAGGATAGGTACCCCAGATTTAGCAAGCCCCCTTAGCTGGTCTAAGGTCTTGGTTAGTTGCATGAGCTTTCCAATGGTGGTGCTTTCACCTCCAGGGATTATTATGCCGTCGATACCCTCCAGTTGCTCCGGGTTTTCGATCCAAGTTACCTCTCCTTTTTGACCGGTCTTTGTCATGGCCCTTTTGACTGCTTCTATGTGCTCGCTGACGGCTCCCTGGAGACCTATTACTCCTATTCTCATCTTTACACCATTTCTTGTTGAGTAGCTGTTCAGGCTATTTTATCTTTCCCCATGGGTCGGATTTACTTTTCTGTCGGATTAACAGCAACAACAGGACCCAGACTGGCTTAGGGCTTCAGTCTCCTTGGCATATTTCTCTGGCTTTTTGTCGAAGGTGTTCTTGCACGCAGCTGCGCAGAAGTAGTATGTCTTGCCCTTATAACTAGATTTGAACCTCGCTTTTTTCTCGTTGACTTCCATCCCACAAACAGGATCTATCACCATTTATCCACCTCCTTTTCATTTTTCAGATGAATATGAAGGCATAATATTCGCTCTTCGGAGCAAGTTGGCATTCGACACAACGCTCACTGAGCTCGTCGCCATCGCCAGTTCAGCGATGACAGGGTGAAGCAGCCCTAGGATCGCAAGCGGGATCGCAGCGGCATTGTAACCAAAAGCCCAGAAGAGGTTTTGTTTGATTTTTTTGAACGTTTCTTTGGAGAGTTTTATCGCGCTAACCACACTCGATATATCGCCGCGCACTATTATTACATCGCCAGCTTCGATTGCAATGTCTGTTCCGGTGCCTATCGCGATGCCAACGTTTGCTTGGGTGAGTGCAGGGGCATCGTTGATTCCATCTCCGACCATCGCCACCAAGTTGGCTTCCTGCAACCGCTTAATCTCTGCCACCTTTTGATCAGGCAGCACCTCCGCGAGTACGCGGTCGATTCCGACCTGCTTAGCAATTGCATTGGCAGTACGTGGGTTGTCGCCGGTAATCATGACGCTCTTGAGCCCCATTTTGTGCAACTCCGCGATTGCCTGAACCGAGTCCTCCTTAAGCGTGTCAGCCACGGCACATATCCCTGCCAGCTTCTTTCCCGAAGCGACAAGCACCGCCGTCTTGCCCTTCCCTTCCAGGCGCTTTAACTCATCTTCAATCGCAACGGTATCTAAGCCGGCCTCCTTTAGGAGTAGGCGATTTCCTACTAAAACATATTTTCCATCGATTTTGGCTCGAACGCCTTTTCCCCTCACGGCCTCGAATCCTGTGAGCTTTGATAGGGCGATACTCTTAGAGCTTGCTCCTTCGACTATGGCTTTGGCGATGGGGTGCTCAGAACCAGCCTCAACGCTTGCCGCTAACCTCAGGACCTCTTCCTGGTTGAAATCTTTTGTCCCGATTACATCCGTAAGCGCTGGTTTGCCTTTGGTTATGGTGCCGGTCTTATCGAATACGATCGTTTTCACCTCCTTGAGCGTTTGAATGGCCTCGCCCTTTCGGATGATAATTCCATTTTCAGCACCCAATCCACTCCCTACCATAAGTGCGGTGGGCGTGGCCAGACCAAGGGCACATGGACATGCGATGACCAGTACAGCGACCGTGGCGAAAATTGCAAGCGTGAAAACATCTAGGTTCAGGTTTACCCAGGGGAGAAATGACTGCGCATGGCTTGCGATGCCGCCTATCACACTAGGTATGACCATCCAAAGTATGAATGTCATTGTTGCGATTAACAGGATACCGGGCACGAAATAGCTAGTGATCCTATCGGCGAACTCTTGTATCGGAACTTTGGTCCCCTGGCACTCCTCGACCATTTTAATTACCTGTGAGAGGAAGGTATCCTTCCCCACCTTGGTTGCCTTGACCTTGAGCAGCCCCTCTTGGTTGACGGTGGCCCCTATTGCCTCGCTCCCTTCCTTTTTATGTACGGGCATCGACTCGCCCGTCGCCATCGATTCGTCAACAGAACTTTCGCCCTCAATGACCACCCCGTCTGTGGGGATTTTTTCACCTGGGCGAACGATTATCACGTCGTCTACCTTCACTTCCTCGATCGGTACCTCTTTCTCCTCCCCGTTCACAAGAATCCGCGCTGACTTGGCCTCGAGCATCAGGAGGCGCTTAATGGCCTGGGAGGCTTTCCCCTTGGCCTTGGCCTCAACGTATCGGCCTGTGAGGTGAAATGACATGATCATCGCCGAAACTCCAGCGTAATTGAGTATGGGGACTCCGAAGAACAGGGGCGGGCCTGTGAGGAATGCTATAGTTGTTCCTAGGGCAATCAGGACATCCATGTTAGCGTACTTATGGGAGATCGCTCTCGCAGCCCCCCGAAGTGTCGGCAGGCCTACCCCAAAAACAACAGGGACGGCAAGGAGGATGAGCCCTAAATTATATATATCTCTGTTCGGCAACATTAGGCCAAAGAACATTTCGGGTATCATCCATAGCATAATTGGGATGGTGAATCCCCATGCCACCAACATGCGCACGCGGGCTTTCTGCATCTCCACCAGCGATTTATCAACTTCCTCCTCCTCGCTTACTCCGTAACCAACGTCTTTGATAGCCTTTCGGAGATCGGCTATAGTCAAAAGGTGCGGCTGGTACTCCACGGTTGCTTTTTCAGTTGCCAAATTTACGCTTGCCCGTCTTACTCCATCGAGACCCAAAAGCGCTTTTTCGATTTTTGCAGCGCAAGACGCGCAGGTCATTCCTGTGATCCTCAAGGTGATTTCTCGAGTTAGTTCTTCTCTGATGCCAACAGGGGTATAGCCAGTCGACTTGATGGCCTTTCCAATTTGGTCAAGGTTAGCTTTTGTCTCGTCGTATTCGATTACGGCTTTTTCGGTAGCAAAGTTTACATTGGAACTAATTACCCCCTTCTGATTCTTGAGGGCCTTTTCGATGGTTTGAGCGCAGCTTACGCAGCGCATCCCGCTGATTTTTACAGCGACCTTCTTTTTGGCCAAGTTTACCACGGTCTCATTTTTTGGTACAATTTCCTCTATATATCTTAATAAGATATATCATATTTAAACATATCGATTCCGTTTTTCACTTGAATTATGTTACCGGAAGACAGCATACACTAATTTTAGTTCTCATTGTGAAGACTGGAGCGCGTATTCGGTTGGAGCCGCCTTTTGATCTATGTTCCTATCTCTAAGGATTCTAATATCAATCCCTCCTCATG
>CAYUMT010000044.1:0-12605 GCA_964446015.1 Hadarchaeota archaeon (SeqCode) | reverse complement strand
GGTCCTCTTGATGATTATTTTAGGGGTTATCAGGTAAACTAAAAATATCTGGGCCTCTCAAAGACCATACGGTCGATACACAAACGAACGCTAGACCTAGTCTTCAAAGCCAATATACAAAACTCAGGTTAGCCGATAAATCAACAAAAATTGAGCAATTTTGCTCCTATCCACCTCAACTCGAGCACGATTCAACGTGAAATCCAGCAAACCTACCTCATGAAAATTACCGCTAACACGAACATAACTATCGATAAAATGGCTCCAGCGAAAAAGGTGGCGGCTATTCCCCAAGTGCCAAAAATCGCTCCCATTAAAACAGGTCCAAGCGCGACCCCAAAGAGCAAAAACGTCTCATTTACCGAAATTAGTACTGCGCGGTGCCTCATCGGTGCCAGCGTTGGAAGAAGCGCATGGATGCTTGACTCATCGATGCCATGGGCTACCCCTAAGATTACTACGAGAATTATGAGAACCCAAAGGTCGGAGACAAAGGGTATTATCGCGAGCGGCGTGGCGTAAATTAAAAATGCCACCTTGATGAGGTTTTTCTCCGAGTAAAATTTTGCCAATCTTCCAATTTGTGAAGAAGTTATCGCGGAGGTAATAGCTACGGCCGACATGATAAGACCTATCGTTAGGGAAGACGCACCAAAAGATTCACCAATGAAAACCGGAAAGAATGTCAAATATGACCCAAAATAGATAGCGAAACCAAACGCGCTGGCCATGAAAACTCCAACACTGAGACGACCCTTTACACTTCCCCATGCGCCGCTCAAGTATTCTTTCAGGCGTTGCTCGTTTTTAGGTTCAGGGTTTTTTAGTGAAAATAAAACGAGTATACCCACTGGAATAGCAACAACGGAAAGCAAAAAGGGGTAGTACCACCCAATCATGGCCATGGCACCGCCGATCAATGGAAAAATCGCGAGTCCCACATTTACAAAGCTTACGTTATAGCCCATGACCGTCGTGCATTCATGACCCAAATAGAGGTCGCCTATTATTGTGATGTTCAGCGCCATCAGGGGAGCAGCTCCCACGCCCTGTAAGAAACGCAACGCCAGCAGAAGATTGAAATCGCGGGCGAAGGCACATGCTACCCCAGCTATGCCGAATAAAAACAGCGAGGGGGTCAATATCTTCTTTCTGCCAAATCTATCAGCGAGAGCGCCTAGAATGAGGGTCAAAAAAATACCCGGTACGGTATATACTGAGATGAGCAGGCCTACATCCTGTGTGGATATATTAAGTTCATTTATTATCTTTGGAAAGGCTGGAACGAAAACGGTGATGCCCAGAACAGCCATCAGGGTGACGCAGAAAATTATCTGGAGATTGACATCCCGATAGACAGGTTTCCTACACTCACTTGAAGATTCCATATCAATCAGTCTAGACGCAAACGTTACTTTGCCAACCTTGCCGCGATAGCCGCTATTCTCTGTCCAAGATCCATGCATCCTTCAATATCTTCCGGACTGGGGGACCCAACCGCAGCCTCTCCGTAGTGTTTATGATTTTTTGATCTCCCCAAAACGACCATGCCGTGGATAAGCATCGCTTGAATTATTGAAAACAGGGTCGTCTCCGCCCCGCTAACTTTTCCCCCTGAACTCGCGAAAGCCGCACCCACCTTCCCATCAAGCTTCCCGTAGACCTCTAAAGAATTATCGATAAAGGCCTTCAATTTGTTTGACATCTGCCCGAAGCACACGGGGGAGCCTATGATTATCCCATTGGCCTCCGACAAATCATCCATGCTCACCTTTTCGACCTTTTTCAGGATAACTTTAGAACCCTCAACTTTCTTGGCTCCTTCAGCAACTGCCCGGGCCATCTTCTCTGTGTTCCCAGTTTCCGAGTCGTAAATAATTAGGATTGTAGACATCACAATTCACTTTCAAGTGTTACTTATAAATTTCACCATTGATAATTTACAACTCCAAATTAAATCACGGCATGAGGCCAAAGATGGATCATTTAGAGGATGGAGTGTATTCCTTAATAGATAATTATTTCTCTGCTATCTTACAAGCCTAAATACGAAATGGGCTAATTTCTAAACGTGGCCAGGGTGGTGTAGCTTGGTTTAACATTCGGGCCTGTGGAGCCCGCGTCTCGGGTTCAAATCCCGGCCCTGGCCCCATCACCTACGCTTCAGAAATGATGGCCATTTTGAGTCAAAGATAAGGGGCCAAGTTAAAGGCATCGTGAAAGTGCGGGGGAGGGGATTTCAGCCCCCTAATTGCTTGGGCCGTCGAACCTGAACCCAAGGTGCATGAGCCGGTCCATCACTCATCTTTATTGGTTACTATTCTGATATTGTTTTTTGGGAAGAATTTTGATAACTGTTGATTTAGGTGACCTTGAAGGAGAGCGTGATGCTTTAGCCGAATATTTTAAGTCAAAACTTCAGGCATCGGTCAAAATAAACGGCAAAATGTTACTAGTAGATGATTCAAAAGTTCCAATAAGAACCAAGGATTTGAAGATGTATCTTGAACAGTTTATTTATCGCAGAAAATTTCCTGAGGAATATAGGATAATAGTTGAGCATCCATTTATTAGGGTACTGAAGCCGAAAACTCCAATAAAACCTAAACCGCGCAGTAAGTCCATGTGGGGCTAGGAAAAAAGAAGAGTAGTACTCAAACTTAATTCAAGGGTTAGGGGGGGAGTCGCGCCCCCTTTTACTGGTAAAAATGGGTGGAGGGTAATTTTAAATCGTTTTCTTGTCTGGATAGCCTCCTTTTTGAGCCGCCGAACCTGAACCCACGGTGCTTCATCCCGGCTCTGGCCCCTCACTACAAACGACTTAAGAACTGGCTTACATAGACTTCGTTGGATAACATGGCACGACCATACGTCATCATGAACGCTGCCATGACGGTAGACGGGAAAATCGCGACCAAGGCGGGGGACAGTAGGATTTCATCTGGGGCCGACTTGGACCGCCTGCACAAACTTCGCGCTAAAATGGATGCGGTGATGGTCGGCGCTGGAACGATTCTGGCGGACAACCCCTCTCTGACCGTACGCCGGGTGAAGGGAAAGAACCCGATTAGAGTCGTTGTTGATGGAGCTGGTAGAATTCCAACCGATGCCAAGGCCTTAGACCGCTCCGCTGGCACGATTGTTGCGGTTTCTAGCGCCGCGAAAAAGAGCAAGATAGATAAACTGTGCAAAACTGAGGTGAATGTCATCGTTCATAGGGGTAAACGCGTGGACCTACGGAAGTTGCTTGAAGTACTTTATTCGAGTGGGGTGCGGAATCTGCTTCTTGAGGGCGGCTCGAACCTCAATTGGAACATGGTCGCGCAAGGTTTAGTGGATGAACTACAGGTCGCTGTGTCCCCTAAGCTAATAGGAGGGGAACGGGCAAAAACACTGGTGGGTGGAGCAGGTTTCGCTGAGATAAGACAGGGCGTTAAACTGAGGCTATTGAGGGTCAAGAGATTTGACAGCGAACTTCTACTGATTTATCGTGTGGTCGGTGTCAAGGGTGCTAAAAAAGCTTGATAATCGCCTTTTCATCATAGGGGTGGCACACGTACTGCCAAGCAGCGCGAGCGAGGTGGAGGAAATCATCATGAGGGAGCGCCCAGACGTGGTCGCCGTCGAACTGGACCCAATCCGTTACATAGCGCTTACGCAGGGAAAAAAGCCTAAATTCAGGGATATGATCCGCACAGGTCCCAATCTTTTCCTTATGAGCGCCCTGCTACAGCTAACGCAGGGCAAGTTCTCTCGCCAGACTGGCATGCCAGCGGGTGAGGACATGCTCGCCGCCATTAGAAAGGCAAATGAAGTTGGGGCTCAAGTCAAGTTTATAGACCGATATATAGGCATAACTATGCAGCGCCTCATCGAAGGTATGTCGCGACGTGAGAAGTTCAGGCTTTTCCTCCAGATGCTCATCGCCCTACTGCCGTTTGGAAAGGAAGTTGACTTAGAGCGCCTCACGGAGGAGAAGATGATCGCCCATCTGCTGGATGAACTCAGGAGTTTATCGCCAAAGGCATACGATGTTCTGATAGCTGAGCGGGATTCTTATATGTCATCCAACTTGGCAGAACTCCTGCTCTCTGGGAAGAAGGTTGTCTGCGTTGTGGGTGCTGGTCATGTGCCCGGCATTTACGATAGGATGAGCAAATGGATTTCAGGCGGATGGAGTTTGAGCCTAAAATACAAGGCTGGCGATTAGATGCTGCTCCCAATCATCACATCTGTACTGTTGGTTAGCGCAGTTTCACTGATAGGTGCTGTATTCTTATTTTTTTAAAATCAAGACCATCAACAAGTTAATATTCCCATTGGTCGCCTTCGCCTCGGGCTCTATGCTGGGAGCGGCGTTCTTGCACATGATGCCGGAAACCATAACGGACATGGGGCTCAGATCCGCGTTGCCCGTCGTTTTGTTTGGCATGCTGGTCTTCTTGGCGATAGAGCCTGCTCCACTGGCACCATCATCACGATGCGAACTGCCGAGTACTTCCTCCAAACTATCTGGTCATCTTCGGCGATTCTGTGCACAATTTTGTTGACGGGATGGCGATAGCGGGCAGCTTCATGTTAGGTGCGGCTACGGACGGCTCAATTACCCTTGGAGTCCTGACCACGATCGCGGTGATAGCCCATGAGGTGCCCCAGGAGCTGGGAGACTTCGGCATACTCCTGTGTGGAGGATTCAACTACAAGAAAGCCTTAACTTACAACTTCGCCTCCGCTTTAACGGCCGTGGTTGGCGCCATTGTGGCTTATTTTTCCTTCTCCTTGATCAACTACTCTGTCCCGCTTGTGGCCTTCGCCGCGGGTGGTTTCATATATATATCAACGGTGGATCTGATTCCAAGGATGCATGAGGCGGGTTCAAACAGGGGATTCATGATTCAGTTATTTCTCTTCCTATTGGGAATAGCTCTGATTCAAGGAATTTCAATTATAACCGGTTAAGGGGTGTTAAGGTTTTATAAATAGTTGCGTGAAAATAACGTGGAGATGAATCAAATGGACCAAGACACACTCGATAAGTTGAAGATGATGCTTGGCGTGCAAATAGATAATGTGGAGGACGCAGAGGGGCAACTTTTAGTATATGTGCCGAAGGGTCAAGCTGCCAGAGCCATAGGTCCCGGAGGCTCCGTAGTCAGATCGGCCGAACTTATAATCAATAAGAAGCTCACGATAAAGGAATCGGGTGGCGTGTAAGTCCACTCGAAAGTTCTTTAAAATACCATGGTTAATTATTGATGAGGTGAGCATTTGGTTCGGGCATACATATTGATTACGGCGGCGATAGGAAAGGTCAAGCAGGTTGCCAACGAGCTTGGGCATATCCGGGATATCAAGACAGTAAATGTGGTCACAGGGCCCTATGATATCATAACGTTCGTGGAAACGAAGGACATGAACACGCTCAGCAAGGCCGTGGTCGAGGGCATACACAAGGTCAAGGGCGTAGTTGATACCAACACCGCTATCGTGATAGACGTTTAAGCTGGTAGCCCCGGCCGGATTCGAACCGACGTCAGCAGGTCCAGAGCCTGCTATGCTTGGCCACTACACTACGGGGCTCCATGATTAATTTGGTTAAAGGATAAAAATACTCCAACGTTAGTTGAAAATGTGGTCCAATGGCTAGAAGAAAACGAGGGAAGAAGTCACCTATAACTGTTTTTATAATAGTATCGTTCTTGTTGGGAACTCTTCTGGGAATTACTATAGCATTTTCATTGATACAGGGAAAGCCAAGCCTAGAGCTGTCCCCTGGGGAAGTCTATACCAGAAGGATGACCATAGTGGGGATCGACAAGAATGGACACGGTAAGTTGGCCACCTTGATTATTGAGCTCAGGCAAGGGTCAGGACGACTAGGGTTCCTGATCCCGCCGTATGAGAATGAGGATACCCAAAAGTCAGCAATCGTGGCTAGAACTGCGGCAGGTTTTACAACAGGGTATAATTTGGACATGGTAGATATCCTGATATCAATTGAGAACCTAACGCCGGATACTACGCTTACGGGGCCCTCTGCCAGCGGCTCGATTGCCCTGCTAATTTTATCCGTAATCAGAGCGAGGGAGAACAAAGTCCCGAACGTCGTGCGTCAAGACACGGTTATAAGCGCGTCCATTAACTCAATTGGCCGGTTGGAACCAATTGGCTGGATCACGGAAAAATATCGGACGGTAAGCGAAGCTGGAACCTATACTCTATTTATTGTATTTGAAGGCCAGGAGGGAATGTTAGAGGACCACACTGGCATACCCATAAAGGGCGCAGCCAATCTAGAACAGCTCGCAGAATTTGTTTTATGGTAGCCCCGGGCGGGTTCGAATTCGGCAGGTTTTACCTTCCGCCGTCACGGGCTCCAAAGGCCCGTATGCTTGACCAATGTGCCCCGCTTTTGAAGCGGGTCTACACCACGGGGCTCCAAAATAGCTCCTAACTAATAACATTAATTCCTTTGCTTTGTTAGCGGGTTGAAAATCAGCCACATCGCTTTTATGAAGCTATCAATGACTGACCCGTTACATGCCCGCAGGACGAGCCACAATTAAACTAGAAAAATAGATTAATGGCGCTTCAGGTAGCTGACAAGCTCGCGAGAAATCAGCGGCTTCCCTTCGACGAGCGGGAAAGCATATGGCAGGGCAACTGAGTAAACCTTGTTTATCTCAATCTCAAGCCCATGCTGAACGGGTATTTTATCCATTGATTTCCCTATGCTGATCTGCTTAGCCACGAAGGCTGAGCCGTCTATGGAGAACTGGTGCTTGCCGATGTTCCTAACCAAGGCTCTGGGGAGGGATTTTGTAAGCAGTTCTCTGGTCCGGCCCAGTGGTGGATCATTGCCAAGTATCCCACCTAGAAGGACGGCTTTTCTGTTGGCCAAATCTTTAGGTGTAAGCACTTTTCTTGCGCTTGGATCAAGGACCACTATTTCCTGGTCCTTAAAAAGTTCCGTTGCTCGCCTCCTTTCCACACGGGCTATCCTTGAGAGCTTCTTGAAATCGGCCTTCTTTCTCACTTTAGTTATAAGCAGCCCCTTTCGGCCAACGATTCGAGCGGCGTGCGAGTACTCGATGTAAAGCCAATCGCTCAGCTTTGGCTCTAGGTGTTCTATGACAAATAACATAATGTCAGCTTACATCCTTCTGAGCAGGGCATCTGCAGCTACAACGACTGGCTCTATGAAATCGTTGACCGGCGGGGCGTAACAGTAATCCATACGGGAAAGCTCGTCAACCGTAACCCCTTGTTTGATGGACAGCGCCAACAGGTTGGCCCTTTCAGCGGCCCCATCTCCTATTACCTGCCCGCCGACGATCTTTCGGTCTTTCCTGCTCACGACAAGTTTGATGATAATGGGCTCTGCGCCAGGGAAATACTGCGGTCTACTAAGCGTTCTGATGCGCCCAACGACGACTTCCATACCGACATCCTTTGCCGACTGAGAGGTGAGACCAGTTGAAGCGAATTCCAAACCGTGTGCAATCGAGACGGCAGTGTTAAGGACCCCCGAGAAAACCTCCTCACCACCTGCGGCGTTTACGCCTGCGACCTTTCCCATCCGGATCGATGTGGTTGCAAGTTGGCTGCGAATCGGCCTATTCGTTATGAAGCAACGAGCCTCAGCGCAGTCACCCGCGGCATACACGTCGGGAGCACTAGTTAGGAGGTGGTCATCGACGGCAATCGCCTTCATGGGGCCCAGCTTGATCCCTGCCTTAGCCGCGAGCTCAACGTCAGTTTTTACCCCAACCGCAATTATGACAATATCGGCTGATATCTCTCCATCCTTTGTAACAACCGAGGTTACCTTTTCCTTTCCCCGCAATTCCTGAACTGGTTGGTCGCACTTTATTGAAATGCCGCTCCTACTTAGATGGTCCTTCACGACCTCAGCCATGTCCAAATCGAGCATCCCTGGAAGGACGCTTGGCTGCATCTCCACTATCGTTGTCTCGATTCCTCGTCCTTTCATGGCACACGCAGCCTCGACGCCGATAAGGCCAGCCCCAATTACAACGGCCTTCCTCGCGGTGGGCAGCGCTTCTAAAATACCCTCAGCATCTCGCAGGGTACGCAAATTAAAGACTTTTTTGAGGTCAACTCCAGGTATTGGAGGCTTAAGGGCTACGCTTCCAGTTGCCAGGATGAGGGAATCATAGGACACATTCTCCGACTTTAAAGTTTTACGGTCCTGAATCTCAACTTTCTTCGCATTTGTATCAATAGATTTAGCCTCTTTGCCCAACTGCACATCAACGCCTGGTGTCTTGGGCGCAGCATCTACCAGGCTGTGTATATCGGGCACTTCCCCGCCTATTGCAAAGGGAAGACCGCAAGGGTGGTAAGTCGCGTAAGTCCTCCTCTCGATAACCGTGATTCTTGCATTTCGGTCAAAGAGACGAGCCGCGGCCGCTGCTGTGAGTCCGGCGGACTGAAAGCCCACTATAACAATATCGCTCAATAGCCATCACTAAATTTTCATGGTGTGTTTTGAATATAAAAGCGCTTCAATACCGGGCATCTGTTCACCCGAAAGGAAGCTAATCGCGGCCCCTCCCGCCGTGCTTATGTGCTTCATCCTTGGAGAAGCGCCCGCGGCTTTTGCTGCCGCAACTACGTGACCGCCCCCAAGTATTGTGAAGGCATTTGAGTTTGCCATGGCATTCAGCAGCTCGAAAGACCCGCTCTCGAACCCCTTACGCTCGAACATTCCCATCGGTCCCTTCGCAACGATTGTCTTAGCACCTTTTAGAACCTCAGAGTATTCCTCAACCGTTTTTGGCCCAACATCACGTATGCTGAGGCCTGTTGGAAGCTGCTCTACGGATAACACATTTGGACGGCCATTGTCATCGACGACGACATCTACGGGAATTTTTATCTTATCCCCGTAAGTCGCGATCAAATTTTTGGCACGGTCCAATATCTTGCCATAACCTTCATCAATGATCAGCTTCAAGTTTGGCCCGCTGAGATCTCGCCCTGAAGCAATGAGAAACATGTTGGCCAAAACGCCGCCCGTCAGCACAACGTCCACGATTGACTTGCTCATGGAATTTTCCATCATCTTTATAACGTCATCTGGCTTCGCTCCGCCGAGGAGGTAAACGCAGGGATGCTCTGGAGAAAGCGCCGGTGTCAACCCCCTGACCTCTTTCTCCATAAGTCGCCCCGGATAGGACGGCAGTAGCGCTGCGAACCCCACGATGGAAGCTTGTGACCTGTGCGCTGCAGAAAACGCATCGCTGACGAAAATTTGCGCCAAAGGTGCCAGTCTTTGCACCAGCCTTGTCTTAGCCTGTTCCTCCATCGGTCTGTTCATGTTTTCCTCGGCCAAATAGCGAACATTCTCCAACAACAACACTTCGCCCGGTCGCATGAGTTTAATTTCCTTGTCAACCGGAGGACCGTAGAAGATGTCCATAGTGTATTTAAATTCCAAACCACTCGCGGCGCTCAGCTTTTTTGCGTGACTTTCCAGGGTTGTGAAATCTTGGCCGCCGGGCCGCCCCTGGTGGGCAAGCACAACGACTTTAGCGCCTTTTTTGGCCAGTTCCTTAATTGTGATGACGGATTCACGTATCCTCGTGTCGTCCAAAATTTCGCCGGTTTTTGGGTCCAAAGGGGAGTTTATGTCGACGCGTATAATTACCGTTTTACCTTTAACATCCACATCATCTAGCGTAGGTAATTCCACTATCCCACCTCAAAGAAATTTCCAGAACAACTTTAATAACCCTTACTTTACGGGACCAGACCTTTGAAATACTCAAATGTTCCATTTTTTATACGCGTAACATATTTGAGAAGCCTTAAAAACCTAGACCTATTTGTTGATAGGGGTGGACATGGCCGAAAGAACATGGATTGAAACGCTAATGTTTCTCGCACGGGAAGGGGCGGTTAAAGGATCGGCTAAAATATCATCCAGCTGGCTATCCAAGCGCCTAGGAGTATCAAGACAAACGGCAATTCGACGCCTAGCTGAACTCGAAAGCCAAGGTCTGATAACCCGCAGAGTCGAGCCTAGCGGGCAAACCATTCACATATCGCCCACAGGCATTTCCGCTCTCCGAGCGCTACAGAAGGAATTAGAGACAATCTTGAAATCCACCTCTAGCTCATTCAGACTATCAGGCAAGGTGGCGACAGGGATGGGTGAGGGGAGCTATTACATCAGCCGACCGGGATACATGAAACAGTTCAATGAGGAACTTGGCTTCAACCCCTATCCCGGAACCCTCGACATCAAACTCGAAGGGGATTCAATTGACATAAAAGAGACACTTATGAGATTAACTTCAATACAGCTTTTCGGGTTCGAGACCAGCGAAAGAACCTTTGGCCCAGTAAAAATCTTCAGGGCTAAAATTGGAAATCTAAAGGGGGCAGTTGTGCTTCCCAACCGCAGTCATCATACTGATGTCTTAGAGGTCGTCGCACCTATGAACCTTCGCAAGGCTATGGAACTCAAGGATGGCGACGTAATCGAGGTGGAGGTTTTTTTGTGAACATCAACCGAGCGCTTGAAGCTTTCCGGGCTGGCGAGTTTGTACTCCTGCACGACTCGAAAAGTAGGGAAAACGAGGTTGACATGGCCATTTCCGCCAAATCTGTCAAACCGACGCACGTAGCGAAGATGAGAAGGGACGCGGGCGGGCTAATTTGCGTTGCGCTGCACCCTATAATCGCTGATAATTTAGGGCTACCTTATCTCACCGATATCTATCGCGAGGCCTCTGCAAGTTTTAAGGTTCTAAAAATAACTTGGCCAAATGATCTGCCATACGACGAGCGCTCGGCCTTTTCCATAGCCGTTAACCACAGGCGCACGTTCACCGGCATAACCGACATAGACCGCGCCCTCACGATAAGTGAGCTTGGGAAGATCGGAGCAAAGGCCCTTAACGCTGACATGGGGGAGAATTTTGGGAAGAACTTCAGGAGCCCGGGCCATGTGCCACTGCTCAGAGCCGCCAGCGACCTCTTAAATGAACGACTTGGACACACCGAACTCGTGGTAGCGCTTGCAGAACTTGCGGGCGTAACGCCTGTTGTATCCATCTGTGAGATGCTAGACGCCAGCACCAACCGAGCCCTTTCCGGGAAAAACGCGATCGATTACGGTGCAGAAAACGGCATGGAGTTTCTGGAGAGCTCCGAAGTCATCAGGGCATGCAAGGAGCGGGTGGGAGCTTGAAACGCGTTGGGATAGTGGATACAACCTTCGCGCGCTATGACATGGTCAGAGCCGCTATGGACGAACTCAAGCAACTCTGTACCGTTAAATTTGACCGTCGGACCGTTCCCGGTATCAAGGACCTCCCCGTCGAGGCCAAACGGTTCCTCGACGAAGGCAGCGACATTGTAATGGCCTTTGGCATGCCGGGGGCCGAGCCGATTGATAAACAGTGCGCCCACGAGGCATCGCTCGGCCTGATCTGGGCCCAGCTGCTCACGAACAAGCACGTCATAGAGGTCTTCGTCTTCGCGGACGAGGCAAGGGGTGAAAAGGAACTCGCTGAGCTTGCCGACCGCAGAGCCCGCGAACATGCCCGAAATGTCTATCGGTTACTGTTCAAACCGGAGGAGCTTAACAAAATGGCAGGCACGGGGCAACGAGAGGGAGGCCCCGACGCCGGGACCCTAAGGGGGTGAAAAATTGGTGAAGTTAGGCATAGTGGCCAGTGAATTTAATTTCGACATAGTCTCGCCAATGATAGAGTTCGCAAAACAGCACGCCGAATTCCTAGGAGCACAAATAGTCGCTGGGGTCATGGTGCCAGGAGTGTATGAAATACCTCTAGCTGTGAAAAAGCTCGTCGAGCGCTCGGATATCGATGCAGTTGTGACGCTTGGTGCAGTGATCGAAGGGGAGACAGGACACGACGAAATCGTCATGCAGCATGCCACGAGGAAGATAATGGACCTAGCCGTACAGTACGGGAAGCCGGTTACTTTGGGAATCTCGGGACCAGGCATGACACGAATGCAGGCTCTGGAACGGGTGAACGATTACGCAAAGCGCCCGGTGGAGGCCGCCGTCAAGATGGTCAAGCGGCTTGAGAAGGTGTGAGATTGCGTGAAGATGTGGGCATACTGGCTATGGGCTCACACAGTGAAAGGCACGGAGCAGCCCTCCCACCCGACACAGACGCTAAGCTGGCCGCCCACGTTGCCCTTGAAGCTGCCAAGCGCTCCGGGGCCAAGTTCATGGGCGTCCTTCATTCCTCCTATGAACTCCCAGAGATAGACACGGGCAAGCACCAAAGCCTAGAACAAGTGTTAGAGGAGCTCCGAAACGTACTACTAAATGCTAAGCGCACATTGGGGATCAAATCGGCGGTTTTGGTCAACGGCCACGGAGGTAATAATCCCATCGTCAAGGATCTCACCGTTTTAGAGGCCGAACTGGGCATGCGCTTGGTCTTCAACAGGAGCCTCATAGATCTAGAGGGACCCCATGCGGCGACGGGCGAGCTTAGCATGGGGGCGGCTATAGGCATAACGGATAAATCGAAGATGGCCGAACATGCAGACTTCGCGCGACATCCCGAGGTCGGGTTCGTGGGACTTCGTTTGGT
>CAYUMT010000043.1:11092-12679 GCA_964446015.1 Hadarchaeota archaeon (SeqCode) | reverse complement strand
GCGCACATCTATCCTGATTCCCAATTTCCTCTGCAAGCGCTCGACGGTGCGTCCGCCTCGGCCGATGATCTTTGGTATTATAAAGTCATCTGCTCTGATGACCGCGCTGGTATCGGAAAGCATCTTGACTTCGACGTCCTCTCCCACCAGCCGTCTAATTTCCTGCCTGACCATCTGAGCGTTCCAAAGCTCCTCTTTCGTGGATTCCTTTTTCTTCACGGGCATGACCACCACTTCCTCACCGAATGAGTATATCTCGTAGGCTGGGTCATCCGTTTCAAAGTCGGTTACCACCACCATCGGGCGCGCCAAATCTGCTTCGGTCATTCCGTGGGGAACTTTAACTGTGGTTTTGAGGGAATAGACGCTCTTTATCTGGCCCTCCTTTATGAAAATCACGGTGTCGGCAATCATAGGGATCATCCCGAGCTCCACCCGTCCTATTAATCTTTGCACGGCATCGATTGCCCTGGTCGAATGCACCACCCCGACCATGCCCACGCCCGACAGGCGCATGTCGGAAAATATCTGAAAATCGCTGGTCTTCCGAAGCTCGTCGTAGATGGTGTAGTCCGGTCGAACCAGTAGCAGGATGTCAGCCGTATTTGCCATTTCACCATCCAGGGCCGAATATTGCGTTATTTCGTCGCTCACCTGGAGGTCGCGGGGGGACTCCATGGTCTTGACTATTTTACCCTGAGAACGGTAGAACTCCGCAAGCGCCTGGGCGAAAGTGGTTTTACCGGCGCCGGGCGGGCCGGCAATCAGTATCCCTTCGGCTCTCTCCCGCAGCCGCTCCTTGAGCTTCTCGGACAGCCGGTAGTCGTCCAGACCGACCTTGACTATCGGATGGACGGCGGTAATCTCAAACCCATCGCTGAACGGGGGACGGGCGATGGCTATGCGGTACTCGCGGTACTGTACTACCGTCGCGCCCGAGCGTTCGATTTCCACCTGACTGTCGGGGTCCTGCCGGGCCAGCTCAATGACCTCGTGCGCTAGCTCCCTGAGTTGCTCCTCGGTGAGTTGGGTTTCGTCAAGCACTTCAAGCTTGAAATTCTCCGGACTCCCGACCTTTGCCATGGGCCTCACCTTTTCTTTGAGGTGCACGGACAGTGTGCCGGGTTTGAAGTATTCGAGCAGTTTGGGCCTCCTTCCGGCCAGAACAGGTTTCAAGAACATGACCTCCAACCCCTCCAGCCGCCCCGCCTCGGCCATTACCGCATCTCCGGTCACGAGCACCCCTCCGTGCTCGCGTGCGAATTCTCGGACCGCGGCGTCTATGGTCCCAAACTCGGCAGATGAGATTTCCTCAGGGGTGGGCCTTCTCCCGAGCAGGTTGAGCTTGACCTTGTTCTGGTCCGCTAACTCCTTTAGCCTCCTCAGCTCCGCGAGGCCGCTGTACCCTGAATCTTTGCCCAACTTTGCTCGCTGTTCGATTTCGGCGAAGACCAGGTTAGGCAACAGCACCTCACAATCTTGAAGTTCTCCGCTGTTCAGCAGACGGCTCAAGTGACCGTCTATCAGCGCGCTGGCGTCTGGTACGTAAATTTTTGTCATCTTTACCGAATATGATTAGTGAGACTT
>CAYUMT010000043.1:8265-10992 GCA_964446015.1 Hadarchaeota archaeon (SeqCode) | reverse complement strand
GTTCAAATAGCTTGTTTACGTGTTTGCATCCGTCATTGGTAGGGGGTTTAAAGAAACACATTTTCTCTGGCACATCCTTTGAATATCTCACGCAGCCCCAGCATTGACTGAAGAGTCTCACTCCATTCTTCTCTCTATGGGCCTTACATAACTCATGTGCTTTTTCAAGCGGGATGGTTATTTCAGATGTTTGCATAGTCATCACCTCAGCTTATCCAATTGAGTTATGCGTTTTCTATCTATCAAGCAGTTATTCTTAAATTAAAATATAACTTTTTTTAATGTTTTCTTAAACATCTTTTTTCACTCTTCAATCTCATCAAAACAAATAATAAATTATCAAACCGCGATCCTCGGGACCCACGCCTTCCTCTCGCCCCGAAGGTACTTTGCCAGCAACAGGGCTTCCTCGTTGATAAGCATCTCATGTCGGCAAGTAACCGCGTTTTATCCCCATCCATAATGGGCAAAGATGCTTTTTTACCGCAGGGGTAACCTTGTAGGGGGCCACGATGAAAGCGCCCGATGCAAGCTCCGACGTATCGCGACCTCTTTACCGCGATATCAACCTCCAAGTCATCTTCGTCGCTACCCTCATCAGCGTCCTCGGCGGCTTGGCCATCACCCCAGCGCTGCCCGACATAATGCGTGACCTCGCCGTATCGCCAGAGGCCATCGGGCTGCTCACTGCCGCCTACAGCCTGCCCAGCGTGGTCATAATCCCCATTTCTGGGGTCATCTCCGATCGGGTGGGCCGCAAGAAGCTGCTCATACCCTGCCTGTCGCTCTTTGGACTTGCCGGTACCGCATGCGCCTTCGCCACCAATTTCAGCATGTTGCTGGTCCTGCGCTTCATCCAAGGCATCGGCGGAGCGCCGCTGTTCACGCTCTCCCTCACCATCATCGGCGACCTCTACACGGGCGAGCGCTGCACGACCGCCATGGGCTATTACGGCAGCGTAACCAACATTGCCATGGCGGCCTTCCCAGCCCTGGGCGGGGCGCTGGCCATATTCGGCTGGCGCTACGTCTTTCTGACCTCGTTATCGGCGGTCCCAGCGGCCCTTTTCACCCTCACTAGGCTGAAGAGCCCGGAGCCGCGCCGGCACCTCGAACTGCGCCAATACTTAAGGGATGTGGCACAGAGCGCGCGCAGCCGCCGTTTCCTTATCCTCTCGGTGACGGCCGTGGCCACTTTCATCATCCTCATGGGAAATTATTACGTCTACCTTCCCATCTTCCTCAGCAGCGCATTTGGCACATCCTCACTGGTGCTGGGGTTAATGCTAGCCGCCATGTCCGCGGTGGGCGCCCTGGCCTCCTCACAGCTGGGCCGTCTGGGGCATTACCTGAACAACAGGCGCCTGCTGCAGCTGAGCTTCGCCCTCATAGCCCTGGCCCTGGTCATGATACCGCTGTCTGGGCAGATCTGGCTGCTCCTACTCCCCACAATCATCTTCGGCGTGGGCTGGGGACTCAACGACCCAAGCCGCAACGCCCTCTACGCCGAGAAGGCGCCTGTTGAGCACCGCGGCGCTTACATGTCACTCACCCAAACGGTGGTGCGAGTGGGGCAAGCCTCAGGTCCCTTGATCATGGCACTGGCCTTCGTGGGCGGTGGCATAACCAGCACCTTCCACCTCGGGGCGGTCATCTCGGTTGCTATGTGCGTCCTGACGATTCTGGCCTTGAAATAATATGATTTTATACACTCGCACGCCTATCTACTCCCTAAAAAAGAAGCCAAATTTATTTCGAGCTTCACCTATTGTTTACTATACATTCTCCGAGAATTCCTCGGGATACTTGGCGGTCCCAGCCTTATTTTCCAAGGCTTTATCGGTTAATTCAATTGCCATAAAAGCTTCATCGGGAACGGGAAAGGGATATTTTATATTCCATTTTGAAGCCCTTTTAAATCCGAATTTTGGATTCTAAAAAGCTTAAGCAAAACTTTCAACCCTACCCTACCGTCACCAACGCTCCTCCAACTACGATCAATAGCGCGCCAAATAAAAGAAACGGGGTGACCCTCTCACTTCCCCTCAGAAAAATATGGGAAAACAGAAGGACGAACAGGGGGGACGTGCCCTCCAGGGGAGCAACGAACACGACCTTGCCAAAACTCAATGCAAAAAAGAGGGCTACGAGGGCGAAACTCGTGGATAGGCCGGATATCACAAAGTATTGGGCCCCTTTATTTCTCAACGGCAGTGATAATCCCCACCTGTAAGCAGACAGCAGGGTAAGACATGCAATGGCAGTGGTGGCTCCTATAGCCGCCCCAAAGAACGGGTAATTAAGTAAATCGAGGCCAAGCTTTCGAACTGTGTCTGCCAATCCGAAACATGCAGCAGCTAAAATGGGAATGCAAATATCTGTCTTTCTAAATTTTATTGGAGATTCTCTTCCCAGCCCGGATATCATTCCCACCCCCAGGATGATTGACAATGTGCCCAGCAGGATTAACAGGGTAATTTCTTCCCCGAGAAAGATTATCGCGGTTAAGGACGCGAATATGGGAAAAATGCCGCGCAATGAACCAGCTGTATTCGCCCCCAACCTACGGATGCCATCCAATAATAAAATTCTTCCAATAAATGGCGCGATTGCTCCAGCCAATGCAAAGAATATTACTCCCTCAAGGTTGAGGTTCAGGGATGGCAGAAAAATAAATGTAAGTAACCATAGCGTTATTGTGGAGACGAACAGGTTTATCATAAGGCC
>CAYUMT010000043.1:0-8165 GCA_964446015.1 Hadarchaeota archaeon (SeqCode) | reverse complement strand
TAATCGGGATTGTAACGAATTTTGATCTTGCCATATTGGGCTGGGATACGGAATAACTTCCAAATTTCTAGGTATTCTTGCGGCTTCACCGCAGGCAGAAGTCGCATCCTTCCCTTTCTATTTTTCGCTCCGTTTTTTGGCAGAAAGGACACATCAGGCTCTTTTCCCGTATAATTGCGCATGTCCTGCAAAAATCTTTTAGAAATTCCTCCCTCCTATATGTTCCAGCTTGGAGGAGGTCCACCATCTTCTCTATCAGAGGCCTTGTCTCCCTCACGTCATCGATCGAAATGATGTGCCCCCTTACATGCAGGGTGTATTTGCTCACCGCCGATTGGGACACGCCTAGGATCTCGGCCACTTCCGTTTGTTTCAAGCCATGCGTTTCCACCAGCTCTTTTGCTATCATCGCTTTTATTGCCGGCACAACTGATTTTACACCAATTTCACATGGGATTAACAACCGATTCACCTTCGTTTAATCTTTATGGAAAGGTATATAAATATTACATACGTCATAATTTATGACATACGTCATATAAAATGGCAAA
Source organism: Hadarchaeota archaeon (SeqCode) (assembly GCA_964446015.1). Classification (GTDB taxonomy): domain Archaea; phylum Hadarchaeota; class Hadarchaeia; order Hadarchaeales; family Hadarchaeaceae; genus Hadarchaeum. Next base: position 7,614 of record CAYUMT010000043.1, on the reverse strand, counting down.
TTTGGTGGCTAAATGAGGAGGAGTTTAATCCTTTTGGCAATTGTAGCAATCGCCCTGGCGGCAGCGGGCATTGGATATTCGGGCTTGGCCCAGAGCCCCACCACCCAATCCCAGCCCCCATTGGATATGTCGAACTGGGACCCTAATTTCAGACTGGTAGTGGACGGATCGGTCAGAAATCACCTTAGCCTCACTTTAGACGAAATTGTCTCTATGCCCAAGAGCACGGTGAACGCTGATATCATCTGCGTGGACTACCCCCAATCCACCGTCGCTGGGGGAGAATGGTCCGGCGTGAAGCTCGGGCTCATACTCGAAAGGGCCGAGTTACTTCCTGAGGCGATCAAGGTCGCGTTCTACGCCGACGATGGCTTCACGACCGACCTCACTATCACGACGGCATCTCGGGAAGACGTGATTCTGGCATACAAATTGGATGGCGAGCACCTACCCTCGATACGGCTGGTGGTCCCGGGGAAATGGGGTTATAAATGGATAAGGGACCTAAATCACATCGAAATCGTCGACTACGATTTCAGGGGCACTTGGGAAAGCAGGGGCTATCCCGACGATGCTGACATCCCATCCCCTCAATAAACGAGGAGGCGTGGCGCTGGGCGCTAAAGGCATTGGTAGTGGGGTCCAATCCTGGTGTGGTCTATTAGCGGTACTCTTGCTTGCAATAATTATCATCTCCGGATTTGGTTGGGATATAACCACAAGCGACTTGATCTTTCACCTTACAGGCGGGCTCCTGAACAGAAGCACTTCTGCGGACCTGCACAGGATCGCGCTGATACCCCTAATCGCGCTGCTGTTTTTCCACATCTTTCCGAGACTAAAAAGAAACTCAAGGAAAACTTAAGAACCGGGTTACATCCTTCAGACATAAAAATGTCCCTTATAAAAAGGCGGGATTAATACTTACGATGGCAAGAAATGTGATGTTATGGTGCCGTCGAGCGATCGGGGAGCTGGCCGGAGGCCATGCTACCGCGAAAGCAATATCCAGATAATCTTCGCCACCACCCTGATGGCAGTCATGGGAGTTTCGATTTTCGTCCCGGCATTCCCAAGTATAGTGAAGGAGCTGAAGTTGTTGCCCCAGGATGTTGGGCTGCTCATATCGGCATACACCCTTCCCGGAATACCCCTGATACCCGTCTTGGGATTTCTGGCGGATAGGTTTGGCAGAAAGAAGATAATCGTCCCCTCGCTGATGCTCTTCGGCATCGCGGGTGGAGCATGCGCTTTCGCCCGCGACTTCAACCTCCTGCTGATATTGCGCTTCCTGCAGGGTTTGGGTTCAACTTCATTGGTCCCGCTGGGCGTGACAATCATATGCGACATATATTCGGACAGGGAACGCTCCGAGGCCGTCGGCTATAACGCGGGTTTCATCAACGTAGGCCATGCGATCTTCCCTACAATAGGCGGGGCAATCGCGCTGCTGGGGTGGTATTATCCCTTCCTCATTTACTTTGTGGCAGTTCCCGTAGGGCTAATCGTGCTTTTTTCACTAAAAAATCCGGAGCCCAACAAAAGACAGAACTTGGGGGAATATCTGGGCAATGCGTGGCAATCCATGAAAAATCGCAACGTTATAGGTGTCTTCATCGCCAGTACATTTACCTTCGTGATCCTCTTTGGTTCGTATCAAACATACTTCCCGCTTCTAATCGGAAATTCCTTCGGCGCTTCACCGCTTATCATCGGATTGATCATGTCGACCATGTTCCTGGTCGCCGCAATCTCGTCCTCGAGGCTGGGTAAATTGGCGAAAACATACTCGGAAAGGAATCTTCTCATTGCGAGTTTCTCCCTATATACAATTGCCCTGATCATTATCCCGTTGGTTCCCAATATTTGGCTGATCCTGATCCCGACCATAATTTTTGGAATTGGGCACGGGATTAATATCCCGACTAGGCACACGCTCATAGCGAAATACGCGCCCCCCGAGCACCGCGCAGCGTTTTTGGCTATAAATGAGACATTTTTGTTAGTGGGGCTGACCTCCGGACCGATCTTGATGGGTATAATTTTTGGAATTTCAGGGATAGGAGGCGTGTTTTTCGCCGGGGCCCTATTTTCCATAGCTATGCTCATCATAGGTATGGCTATGACAAGGTAAGTTTATCATTTAAGCCATATCTTTTTATTTCTCTCTCTATAATAATATGAGGTGGGGTTTATGGGCGTCGAAAAATCCATAGTCTACTTTGATAAACCCGGAGTGGAAAACGCCGAGGAAACCCTGAGGCTGGCAAAGAAAAGGGCCGAGGAGCTGGGAATAAAGGATATAGTAGTGGCGACCGAGAGCGGTTACACAGGCGTTAAGGCGAGCGAGCTATTTAATGGGTTCAATCTGGTCGTGGTCACCCATCAAACGGGCTACAAAGAGGCGGGGGTTCAGGAGCTTACCGAAGAAAACAGGAAAATAATCGAGGGAAATGGCGGCAAAATCTTGACATGCATGCACGTTTTCTTGGGAGTCGAAAGGGCGATAAAGACGACATTCAACACTGCCTATCCTTCTGAAATAATGGCCCAGACATTGAGGGCATTCGGTCAGGGGACGAAGGTCGCGGTGGAGGTCGTAGCCATGGCTGCCGACGCCGGACTGATACCTATAAACAATGACGTGATAGGCGTTGGCGGGACCGGGAAGGGCGCTGACACAGCTCTGGTAATAAAACCCGCTAACTCGACCAGAATCTTCGATTTGGTCGTTAAGGAAATCATCGCAAAGCCCATCAGTAAATGACAATCGAAAAAAAAGGAATACAGTTTTTACGGGATAATGCTATTTTTTCAAAGACTCTTTGGTCTTCTTGACGCCCTTTTTTCCTAACTCCACTCCCTTCTTTCCGACCTCCCTTCCTACATCGACACCCTTCTTGGCGACCCTTCCCCCAACATCGGCGGCCTTTTTTGCCGTCTCGTCTGTCTTCTTTTTGAGTTTATCTAAAAACGACATGATTTTTCGCCCCAAAAAAAGCTCTCACCATTTTGGTTTTAACCCTTTCCATACATTAATGGCACTGTAGAGGATATCCCGTGTCACTTTTTGGTCCACAGCAGCCTTTTCACCCTCATTGCTATTCTCTTGGCCTCGTAGGGTTGGACGCTCATACTCTCTATGAACTTCTTGTACTGCTCCCTCGTCCCGAACATCAGGACATCTGTGGACTTTACCTTGTAGGTTATAGACTCCGAATGGACCGCTGCTTCGCCCCCAGCCGCCAGCATCTCCTGCTTTATCATGTTGGCCATCGGCGCTTTGATGTCCCCCAAACGTAAAATACGAAAAACCGACCTGTCCTCCATTATCTTTATTACCTCAGGTAGCACGTTGATCCTTCGCAATTCTTCAACCACGGATTTTTCAGCGATAACCGCATCCTTCATTCCAACACCGGATTTCATTCACTCCAGCTTCCCGCCCTCGGCTTCAACGCTTGCCAATACGGGTTTCTCCCAATACAGTTTCATTTTTTGACTCCTCGGTGAAGATATGTTCTAGTCCGTATCATATAAATCTACGTTCCCTCAAAAATGAGAAAAAATGATTCAATTTCCTCAAACACCGTTAACCGTTTGACCCTCTACGCTTTATTTCTTTATACGGAGATGATGGTGGCAACATGAGAGTTAGACTATCCCGCACGCTGACCGATTTTCGTCCAGTCGGAATAGCCTTTGCCATATTTCTCTCATCCAACATCGCGGTCTTCGCACTCGTGTCGTTGTTCCCTTGGATGCTCAAATGGCTCTGGCTCTCCGCGGACCGCCCATGGGGCATAATCACCTCGGCTTTTACACACGCTGAGCTGGAACATCTGACGAATAATTTGGTGGGGTTTACCTTCTCGTCCGTGCTTTTCGTCCTGGCCAACGCGATCAACCGCCCCGCGCTCAGAAGGCGGTGGGCCGTGGCCTTCTTCCTGCTCCCCTTTATAGCTGGAATCGGTGCAAACGCCATCGAGTATCCGCTGGTCCTTTTAAGACCAAGTAACTCATGGGGTGCATCTGGCGTGGTGTACGGCAGCATTGGGGTGTTGCTTGGGTCCTCAATTCGAAATCTTCCCATCTACATAAGCGCTATCTCAAAAGAACGCCGCTCATCGCGCAAGTGCAAAGTCCGAGGTCTATCCAAGGTGTTCAGGAAGTCCTTGCGCAATACGCTTTACATCCTGTCGCCAGCTATCGCCGCCACGTTTCTCCTCTACATCGTCTTAGATCCATCGGGTTTTCTCAGCGAGGGACCAAACGTCGATGTACTGGCCCATGGTTTTGGCTTTTTAATAGGCTTTCTGGGGTCCATGATATATCAGCGCTCAAGCGGTAAGCATATCTTAAAATCGAGGCGGCGAGGATAAAATTCTGCCATGGGATACAAGGTCGATAGTGTGGCACGTGAAAATGGCGAAAAACGCTCGAGGGAAAAACTCTTTCAAAGGCTTCCAGTCGCTCTGTATGCGATAATCGCGATGTATTTCATCTTCATGATCCTTGACCGCGCGCTTTCCTTGATATTCGGATTTAACTTTCAGCCCTACGGCGCTCATGTGCCCCCAGGTTTCACGCTCTGGGGACACCTTTTCAACGGATCCATGGCGATCTTCGGTGTATGGGTCATGCTGAAGATATGGGGCATCTCGGAGCGGAGCGGCTATAGATGGTTTATCCGAGCTGCAGTTGTTGTATTGGGCTTCTCAATAGGTCTGTGGATGCCCTACAATAACGACGCTAGCTATCTGATCTCACGCGGGGTTGGCGATGTGATTCCGTTGTACACCCTGGGGAACGCCATATATGTGTTGGGCGCGGGTGTGGTTACATTGAGGCTTTTCTCAACAAAAAGGCGTAAAGCGGCATTTCTCATAGTCCTGTTACTGACATTCCTCTTTGTTCACTTTTTCCTGTATGCCCCGATGTTTCCGGAGTTTCAATGGACATGAGAAATTTTCTTCAGTGAATCGATTATTTCTCGGATGTCCGGCAGCTGCCCCAGCGGATAGACCTTGAAGAAAGCCACCCTCCGATCCTCCGATATAATTATGTTGGCTCTTTCCGAGAACCCGTCGCCATTTCTAAATATGCCGTATAGCTTTGCGACCTTGCCGTGTGGCCAGAAGTCGCATAGCAACCTCGTCTTCTTGATCCCCAAACTGTTTGCCCATGCTTTCTTGGATGGCTGCGTGTCGACGCTAATCCCCACCGCAACGGCGTTTAGGGTGTCGAAGACCCCCTTGCTCTTCTCCAGGGACTTCATCTGCTTCGCGCAAACCGAAGTCCATGCCAAGGGGTGGAACGAGAGCAGCACCCTCTTGCCCTTGAAGGTGGACAGCTTGAATTTTTTCCCGTTCTGGTCATCCAATGTGAAGTCCTTCGCCCGAGCGCCTATCCTCTTTTTTGCCGCCATAATTTCCCCATCGTCATTGGTTCATGGCATTCGCTCGCTAAAAGTCTTTTGCGTTTTCTGGGTTGGGCAACTCATTCCAAAAGCTCTATTTTCGCACCCAGACTTCGCATGTCCTCGACAAAGCCCGGATAGGAAACGGGGATGCTCTCCGCTCCATCGACCGTAGTTTCCCCACGAGCGACCAACCCCGCCACCGAGAATGCCATCGCCATCCTGTGATCCCCGTATGACGTAAGCCTCGCACCCTTGAGCCCTTCAACGCCGTCAATCTTGAGTTCATCTGGTAACTCCTCGATCTCGGCCCCAAGCTTCCGCAACTCGGTGGCAAGGGCGCGCAGTCTGTCCGTCTCCTTCAACCTCAGATGCGGGACGTTGGTCAGCCTCGTCCTCCCATCAGCCACACATCCGAGTACGGCTAGGGTCGGGACTAGGTCTGGGTTGTCCCCACAGTCGGCTTCGATGCCGCTCAGTTCACCATCACTGGATACTTCAACAACCTTTTCATGAACTTTTACATCGACCCCAAACTGCTCCAAGAGTTCCAATATGCGCTTGTCGCCCTGCGCGCTTTTTGAGTCCAGGTTGCCCACCCTGACCCTCGACCCGGTTAACGACGCAGCACCAAGCACAAACGCGGCGGAGGAAAAGTCTCCGGGTATTGTAAGATCTATTGGGCGATAGGTCTGCATGCCCCGGATATCAAACTCCGTCAGCCTCCTGTCATGTTTTATCCTTGCACCAGCCTCTTCAAGCAACTCCAGCGTTATCTCGATGTATGGTCTCGAGCGCAGCTCTTCAGTTATCGTAAGCTTCACATCATCTTTTGCGTAAGGTGCTGCTAGTAAAAGAGCTGAGATGAACTGAGAGCTCACACCGCCGGTTATCTCAATGTCTCCACCCAAAAAGCCACCACCGACGACAACTGGAGGTCTTCCACCTGCCCCCTCACATCTGGCCCTAGCGCCTAACTTTTCCAGCGCCTCTACCAAAGGGCCCATTGGTCGATTCAGTATTGACTGATCGCCGGTCAGACGAACCAATTTCGGAGACAACGCGGCGATGGCGCTCATCAACCTAATCGTGGTTCCTGAGTTGAGCACATCGATGACATCCTTCATGGGTTTTAAGTTTCCCCCCGTGCCACGAACCAACCAAGTATCCCCCTTCTGAACGACTTCAGCACCGAACGCCTTGGCGGCATCGATCGTCGCATTCGTGTCATGGCCCAATAGCGGTTTAACGATCTTGCTCTGCCCCTTCGCGAGCAGGGCGATCATGAAAGCCCTATGGGTGTAGGATTTAGATGGCGGCGCGATGATTTCCCCTGTAAGCTTTGACGGCTTGACCCTCAGAAATGCCATGTCACCACTCTTGACCATCTTTTCTCCAGACATTAAATTCTATCCTTTATCTTGATTCCATAAGTTGAAAAATTAAGGATGGGGTCCACTGAATTTAATTATTCTCCATTATAAAACGACTGAAACTGTCCCTTTCCTACACTTTTTAATGTCCACATCGCATACTTCAAAAGGAGGTGTCATGCTTGTCTGAAGCTGGTAAGCGCATAAGGCTTGAGCGCATCATCGACCGAAAGACCAAGCGCTCGGTGATAGTTCCGATGGATCATGGTCTGTCGATGGGGCCTATCCCTGGCCTAGAGGACATGACGACGACGATAAACAGAATTGCGGAGGGCGGCGCGAACGCGGTCCTAGTGCACAAGGGGATCGTTCGCGCTGGACACAGGGGCTACGGAAAGGACATCGGGCTCATAGTCCACCTAACGGGGAGCACGTCGCTTGGACCCGACCCGCAGTGCAAGGTCCCCATCGCTAGCGTGGAGGAGGCGATTACCCTTGGCGCGGATGCCGTCTCGGTGCATGTAAACGTCGGTGCGACGAACGAGCAAGAGCAGTTGCAGAACCTGGGCGAGACTGCGGAAACATGTGCGGCTTGGGGCATGCCGCTTTTCGCCATGATGTACCCAAGAGGACCTAAGGTGAAGAATGAGCACGACCCAGAAATGGTCGCCGTCGTCGCGAGGGTCGGTGCCGAGCTCGGCGCAGACATAATAAAGACCGTTTACACGGGCGACGTAAAGTCCTTCAAAAAGATAGTCAGGGGGTGCCCAGTTCCAATAGTGATAGCGGGAGGGCCCAAGATGGCAACCGAGAGGGATGTAC
>CAYUMT010000042.1:0-12698 GCA_964446015.1 Hadarchaeota archaeon (SeqCode) | reverse complement strand
GGAACTTCCGGTGCCGGCAGGTTGACTTGCGGAGGGCGCGGGACGGCCGAAACGGCAAGGAAAACCACCAGGCAGGCAGTCGCGACGGCGAGCGAACGCTTTGTCGACGTGAACTTTTGGCCGGCCACCGCGGTCACGGACAGCGCCAGCAGTGCGGCTACGGTGGGAATAACCCAGCCGGGAAGGGCGCCGAGGCCCGGCAGTCCGGACAGCAGGGAAAACAGCCAGCCGAAACCGAACGCGGCTGCAAAGAAGAGGACGCAGAGAGCCGAGTACTTCAGCACCGACCGAGGGTTTATGTTTGGCCGCTTTTTGCGTGCCTTGGGTGTTTTCTGTTTTTGCGAACTTCCTTTCTCCTTGAGCCACCTCTGGTACGTCCTCTCAGACTCCTCGCGGAGGGCCTTTTCAGAGTCTTCGCCCACGCTCTTCACCGTTATTGTTTTAGCTGAAGTCTGCTTTTATGCTGTGACATCGGCCCCGGTCGCGCATGTTGGAGCTCAAAATAATAAATTCGGTCTGGTAACCGTGTTAATCAATATAAATCGCCGACATCCCATCCCCTGCGGTAAATATGGACAAGGATACCGTTCGAATCCGGCTCGACCTGCCGAAAAAACTGTACCACGAGTCGAGGGCCGTGGTGGAGAAACGCCGGGCGCAGGTCGACCCGAAGATCAAGACCCTCAGCGACCTGATCGTCGCCGCCCTCGAGAGGTACATGGGTGGGCAGGGATGACCGGCGTCGAGGCGTTCGTTGCCGCCGTGATGCTCGCCTGGATCCTCGCCCTCCTGGCCTCATCAGCTAGGCTGGTCAGGGCCCAGACCCCGCAAGAGCACGACGCGGCGATGCGCATGCTGACGGGATCCATCATCGGGGGGATCATCATCGTCATCGGGCCGGGGATAGGGATGTGGATAACCGGGCTGAAAACTTACGACCTCAGCACGTCGTACTCGGGCCTGGATCCGGGAACCTACTACTACACTGGACCCGACGTCACGTCGCCCGCGGGACTCAGGGCGGCGGTGGACGCGGGGAGGGCGCTGCCCACGGGCACGGGGCGGGTCCTGGACATGGTGATCGGGCTGCTCCGGATCATCGGCGGGCTGGTCGTCGTGGCAGGCCTGCTCTGGGGTGGCATCTCGCTCTGGGCGGGCAAAGCATCATCAAAATTCGTGGGCTTCGCCGTGGCCGTGCTGCTGGTGCTCTCGGCAACCGTGTTGGCGGTCGGCGTATTCACGCCACTCGCGGCCTTACCGTTCGCGGCGTGGCCCCTTTTCTTCTTCTTGGACGCCGCATCGACCCGGAGGATGTACCTGCGCTCGCCTGATGAGTTCGAGCACGTCGAGCGCAACCGGGTCTTCGTTGCCCTAGTCCAGCGCATGGGGGTGGTTCCGGCGTTCCTGGCGTTCCTGGCGCTCGCCGAAATCCCAATTTTCTTGTTCATCTCGCTTGTCATCGCGCCCGCGCTGGGGGCCTACCTTTTCAGCAGCACTTCCACCGTGCCGTGCTTGAGCGCCGGGGCCGGGGCCCTGGCGTTCACCCACGCTCAGGCGTGGAGGCAGAACAGGGGTCGCTGAAGAGTGATTCGCACGGCGAGACAAATGTGTTGGATCGCTAGAGGTCTCAAGGCAGGTGGTACTCCATCTTTTTCACGAGGTTGGGGGGAGCGATCCCGGTCTTACGAACATCCGAGTCATCAGGCACATACGGAGGGCCGAGTGGAGAACCTGCGAAAAGGGGCAAGGGGGGGCCGCCCGGGTTGGAGGGGGGTCAGTCCCCGTCTTTCGGGGGGGTGGCTCCAACCCGGATTAAAGGGACGGAAAAAACATAGGCCCCCAAGGAAGAATCGGAACGGAATTCAAAGGCATCAGTGCTAGGATTTCGCTGAAAATTTTTTGACGGCACAAATTAAAAGCTCGAAAGTTTCAATCCCAACTTTCTATTTCCTCTTTCTCAGCACGTACGCGGCACTAACGACGACGATTATCACGGCGATGGCAATGGCAATTGGCAGGATCGGAAGTCCCGTTACTTGTGGGGGCGTCGGAGTGGGTGTAAGTGTAGGCGTGGTAGTTGGAGTTGGTGTAGGCGTCTGTGTAGGCGTAGATATCATCACGAGCGGGTATCTGTCCTGATTGGTTCCGCCAGCTATCGGCCTCGGCGTGTCCACCACTATCCCGTTGCTGCTCGGTTGCCCGGGAGGCTGCCAGTCGCTCCAGTAGTTCCCCCTCCCGTTGTTGTCCCAATAGTTTGTGCCGCCATCGAATGCGTTGTTCTCCCTGTTGTTGAGCAGGTAGTTGTGGGAGACTGTGTTATTATCGGATGAGGCCAGGAGGATGCCCCAAGAGTTGTTCTCGCAAGCGTTACCGACCAGGACATTGTAGGATGAGGAACCCACGTAGATACCGGAGTCAGGGTTATTGGAGCAGGTGTTGTTGTCCAGGATGTTATTGTTGGACGAGTGATCCAGGTAGATGCCGGAGGATTTGTTCCCACAGGTGTTATTGGTCAGGGTGTTGGAAGACGAGGAGACCAGGGCGATGCCTAACACGTCGTTCTCGCAGGTATTGTTCTCAACTTTCCCATTAATCACATCATACAACAAGATACCAAAGTTAGAATCTCCACTGTTCTCGACCAGGCAGTTCCGGATAACAAAATACTTGGTCGTGTTCTCAATCGTTATCCCAGTCGCGCCAGAAGCGTCTATCGCCCAGCCTACGATTATATAGGGGTCGAGGTTTGTCCCTGTGCCGCCGCCGTTGACGCCGTTGCCGGGGGTGAAAGAGCTGTCGCCAGTGATGGAGATCGGGCCACGAGGTGTAACCGGGTACTGAGAGAAAACAACTGTAACTTGTGTTGAAGCAGATTTACTCTGCCCATTCGTGTCAGTGGCCGTAGCAACGATAGTATACGTTCCAATGTGGACATAGAAATGAGTTGCAGGGAACCACCCCGTAGTTGTCTGACCGTCACCCCAGTTCCAGGATATGCTCGTGACTGATGCGCCAGGAGCGGTCGCTTGCGTGACTCCATTGACCGCTACCCGGAGCCCGTTTACGCTCGGCGTGAGTAAGCCGATTGTTGGTGGTGTTTCACTATTTTCGCCAGTGAAGGAGATTTGAGCCTGAGGGTCCTGGTCTGCCCTCGCCATCGGGGCCGAGGCCAGCACGAGCAGCAACATCGCCCCAAAAACCGCCGCCATGACCGTAAACGTCGGAAGAGAAAAACATGGCCCCGATTTTACACGACGTCTCATCCAGACTCCATGCCCATCACTTTTTATCGGCAAAAAAGGTTTTGTACGGCGGACAGATGACATCCGGCGTTTTGAGAAATACAGTGTGCCCACGCGTTAAAGAAATGATTTTCAACTGACTCTTTCCGCCTGGGAAAATATAAGTCCAAGCTCCCACAAATAGCTCAAGCGGTATAAAATGACCAAAGAAAGCGATAAATTCAAAAAACTTTTCGCTGGCGAACCTGAACCCACGGTGCAGCATCTAGACCTCTGCTCTATGGCCCTTAAACCTAACAGTAAATAAGTGGAAAGGAAAATTTTCTTCTATTTCTTTGCCTTCGTTTGAGCCTCAGGCTTCTCGGGTACCTTGGCTTATTTGGGCACTTTGGGTTTTCTGGGCCATAGTAGTGATAGCACGCCTATGAGCACCACTACAGCCACGCCTGCAACCACATACCAGGTAAAGTCCGTCGGTGCTGTCCCAGGAAGGATCGCGGGAGTAGTAGTGGGCACCGGACTAGGTGCAGGAGTCGGGGTGGGTGTCGGGGTGGGCGTAGGAGTCGGTGTAGTCGTCACGGTTGGTGTTGTAGTTGTGGTTGTAGTGGACGTAGACGTAGATGAAGACGAAACCACCGCCGTTCCCGAATATGCGAAGTAAGAGAGTCCAGGCGAGGTGGCCTGGAAGAAGACGTAGGTCGCATTCTCCCCGGTCTCCGTCGTGGTCAGAGCCGTCCAACTGCCGGAGCTGTATCTGTACAGGGCTATCGTCGTCGAGTCGACATTATTGGCGGATATCCAGGACTTTTCGACGCTGAACGAGATTGTGACCGAGCTTATGTCGTTGTCCGCAATATTTTCTAAGGTTATGTTCAGGTAGCTGTGGACGATGCCGGGCGCGGCGACGGCTATCCCCGAGAACTTCTCCGTGTTCTCCACAGTCGTGATCCGGACGTTCACGACATTGTCTAGCGTGGTTATCGTGAGCCCGGTTATCGAGACGTTCTCCACCGTGATGTTTTCGGGCGTACCGGCGGTTATGGCGGGTACCGTGGCCACGGAAGTCGGGGGTGCAGCCGATAGGCTAACCGTGCGCGTAGTCTCGAAATTATCACCATTTGCAATGACCGTTGCTTTGATGACATAATCTCCAGCCGACCAGGCCGCTGAGGAGTTCCAAGTAACATTGTAAGTTATGGAGGTCGGCCCGGAGCCGTAGCCGGAGCTGGAGCCATAGCCGTAACCATAGCCGTAACCAAAGTAGTACCCATAATTCTCCCACTGAGCATAGCCGTAACCATAGCCGTAACTCCAACCAGACGCCGGCACGGCTTCGACCGTTACATCGCCGCCCGCAGTAGAATATGTTTGAGTTGCGGAAGTTAGGGGCAGATTCCTGCAGATGAGGTAATATGTGTTATCAGTCGCATTGTAAATCTCCAGATTAGCGTTGTCGATGGGGAGGAGCTCGCCGCTGCTGAGGGTTACCGTAATCGAAAAGGAGATCGATTGGCCCAAAGTTGTTGGCGAAGGGCTGGTTATATCTATCGTTAAAGCGCTTGCGGGTGAGGCTGACACCAGCGCGAGGATGATTATCCCAGTAATCGCTGCGCTGGCAATCAATTTCTTTTTAGAACTAGCTTTCCTCTGAGTAATTCTCACCACCACATGTTTCTTTTCTGTGTGGCGGTATTTAAAGGCTCTGCAAATGTAAAGTAAGGTTCCCAAGTTAACACTCGCGGCTGAATCACAACTCTCAACCACTCGACTGTAACGTTTCTTCCCCGGGCGTGACAATTGAAATAGTGTGGAGCGACGGTCGTCGCCTTCTTCGGTGACAAAATAATACGTTCATCAGCCGACGAATCTGGCGCCAGCTAACGACGGGGCTGAGAGTTCGCTCATGGAGGCCGTAGTTGTCAGAACGTCGCAGTGTAAAGTTTCGCCGGCTGGGTGTTTATTCCCCGGTGGAATCTGTTCCTGTTGTACCATCGCCTGTACACTTGGATTTTGCCGAGCCACCCCGGGTTTTACCGCCTCCTTATTCCATGGTTTATGGAGGCGGAACTGACTAAAGGCGAAAACTCAGCATGCCTCAGGAGGTGAGAAAGAAATGAAATATGTCGGGTTAGATGTCCACAAGCGGACGTGCCACGCGACGGTGATGGATGAGCAAGGGAATATTGAAAAACAGGAGAAGTTCCTGAACAAAAGGGAAGAGTATGGGCGGCTCTTCAGTAGCATCAGGGATGCAAAAGTGGCGATGGAAGCCAGCCTCTGCTGGCAACCTGTGTATGAGATGTTGGAAGGCTTAGGCTATGAGGTGAAACTTTCACATCCGATGAAGACCAGGATAATCGCCGAAGCCAAGATAAAGACCGATGCTAAAGATTCAGAGGCTCTTGCGCACCTGTTGAGAACAAACCTTCTACCAACTTCTTACGTGCCACCGAAAGATGTCAGGGAACTCAGGGAACTCGTCAGACTCCGTACCTACCTCGTTCGTACGCAGACGAGGTTCAAAAACAAAATCCGCGCCGAACTCGAAGAGAGGCATAGAACTTTCTGGGGATCTGCTCGCCAAAAAACGCAGAGGGTCCTTGATGGAACTGGGGTCCGATACAGTTGAGGAGTGCTTGGTTGTCCTTGGATCGCTCCGCAATCGCATTGGATTGGTTTCGGAGGGGATTGAACGAAGGGCTAGCGAAATCGAGGAGACGAAGTTGCTCATGACTATCCCGGGAGTGAGCCACTTCTCAGCGTTAACCATCTGGGCGGAAATAGGCGACATCTCGAGGTTCTCGGACGAGGAGAAACTATGTAGCTACGTTGGGCTGGTTCCATCGGTGCACCAATCTGGGTCGACGAGAAGATACGGAAGCATAACCAAACAGGGAAGCCCGATGTTTCGATGGGTCCTTCAAGAGTGTCTATGGACCCATCTTCGGTACGACACCTACATCTCTAGGTTCTTCTACAGGCTTGCGAGGAAGAAGGGCAAGAAGGTGGCCGCCGTCGCAGCGGCGCGCAAATTGCTAGTGGCCATCTACTGGATGCTCAGGAATCAGGAGGAATTTCGCGCTCGACCATAGATTGGGGCAGGGGCACCTCGACCGCAGGACTGCGGCTCTGACCGCGACCCCTTGATTGAGGGCCCGAGCGCAAGCACCATACTGCGGCCTCGACCGCGAATAGATGTCTGCAGTGAAGCCCCAACCCCTAAATAGAGGCTAGAGCCGGGGCTGTCTAATAAATCCAGATTAAAACAAAAATTTTGAGTTCCTCGAGAGCCAACGCTCTCATGTAGGTGCGGAGGTTGTGCGACACAACCATCAGCAGACAATCGACTCTCCTGGATTTTCGAAGTCTGCACCTCGTTCGGTTCCCGTACTTAGTTTCTGTCCCTCCGAACACTCCCTCGATCAGCCCCCGGTACCTGTAGATCTCCTTATTCGTGTCGAAGCTCTCCGCCATCTCCCGCCGGACGTGCCCTCGGGGCTCCCCCTTCCTGAGCTTGATCACGGGGACGAACCCGTGCTTCTTCGCGAGGATGTAGTTGTCGGTCGAGTCGTAACCCCTGTCGGCGGGAAACGGTTCCCCCTCGCCCTCAAACTTCCCTATCAGATGTTTGAGCTGAGGGGAGTCGTGGGCGTGCCCGCGGGTGACCCTCGCCCTGAGGATCGGGATAAGCCCCGGCTCCCGGCAGCAACCGACCAGCAGGTGGAGCTTCAGGGTTATGTGCTCTCGCCCCTCGGAGAGGCAGTTTTCACGCCCTCTGCGCCATTTTGGAGGGGGTTTGTCCTCCGGCCTGAGCTTGGGCCGCCTGCTCTTCATGTACCGGTCGGTTTGAAACCCGGTCGCATCCGGGATGAAGAAATCAGGTGGGAATAGCTCGATGATGAGTTCGAACAAGAGCTGGATGGAACTCTCCACATAGCGCACGCTGATGCGCTGGAGGGCCCACCAGATATCGGAGTGGTCCAACCGCTTGCCGAGGGTGAACGGTGTATCTCCCTCGGCCACCCTGAGGGTCGTGCGGAAGTGCTTCCGGTAAATGACTACCGCGGCGTATTCTTCAGGCTGGTGTTCAGGTGGGCGTCCCCGCTTGGAGACCTGCCAAGGAGGACCGAGTTTCTTCACGACGCGCTTGCAAAGTTTAAATACTTGCCATTTCTCATTCGCTTTTGAGGCGTGGTACGACTTCCAGTAGCCTGGTGACCTCGCATGTGATGTCATTTTGGTTCACCAAAGTCACCCCGCCTCGCTCGATCCAGCCTTCCAAGCATAATTTGGCTGAGAACACGTAAAAATCCGATTTATTAGACAGCCCCGCTAGAGCCAATAAAAATGGAGTGCCGAACGGACAGAGCGAAAACTCAACATAGATGTCCTGCGGGTAGTACGGGTGCGCGAACAGGGGCTCCACGCCGTTGTCCCTGCACCATCGCTCCCACGTCTCTCGGAACTGAGCACCGTTGTCCGTGAGGATCTTCTCCGGCTTCATCGGTGGTCGGTTCGTGGTCGAACCGCTCGCAGACGAGGAGGTAGCGGCTGAAATCGTCCACGCAGACGGGAAACCAGTACTTCCGCCCGTGGAGCCAGAAAGGCCCCTTAATGTCCAGCTGCCACAGCTCGTCTGGCCTTTTTGCCCTGAAAAACTTCCAGGCCTTCTCCTCCCGCCCATACCCGTTGAGGCCGTACTCCTTCAGAACGTCGTTTATCGCTGTCTTGGACAGACAGACGCGTTGAACGCACGCAGTCAGCTTTTCCCTCATGAACTTGGGAAGGTTGGTCAGTGCCTGCTGTATTCGTGCGGTCCCCCAGCCGAACGTGGCCCGGAGTGCCACAATCGTGGCCTTGACTTTTCTGGTTATTTTCCCCCTCTTCGGCCGTCTCGGCAGGTCCCTGAAGCTCTCACGTCCCCGGTGTTTGGCCCGCTTGCACCATGCCCAGACCGTGACCCTGCTGACCCCGAATATCTCCGCCACTGCCTTTTTACTCAGCCCTTTCCTAACCATATTCGCCATCTGGCGGCGCTGCTCTGGTTTGAGACGGGTCATCTTGATGACCTCAGAGCCAGCCTCCGCCGGGGTGGTTCCAGCTTATAATGATAAGAGTGTTAAGTTAGAATCTTTACTTAACAGCGAATCGATTTTACTCGAAATTCCTGACTTTTACCGAAACCAACCGCCGAATCAAAACATGTTCGCGGGAATTGACCGTCTAGGCAAAGCAAAGCTAAGGACAGCGAGGCTTTCCTCCCTGAGGTTCAACAGCAAGGTCAAAAATTCCGAGGAAATCCCGCGAATCCAAACGGAGCCGCCAAAAAGTGAACCGTGTAAGAGAAAATTCAACGTCGACTTGATCAACGCAAAATTATATACCCTATCTTCGTGCAAAAGGAAATGAGGTGACGTGATGGGAAAGGACAAGTTAACTGGTGCCGGAATTCTCCTCGCATGCATCGTCTTTGCTATAGCGTATGTTCTGCTTCTCTACTTTGGTTACGGCTCGGCGCTCGCGATAATTTTGGTCTCGGCAGCGTTCTTCGTCCTGCTTGGCTTGATAGGCTGGATCGGATTGACGATAGCAACAACGTCAACTCCCAAGCCAATCGAGGTCGGATCCGAGGCCCAGCCCAAAGAGATCGTGGTGGCGGGGAAAACCAAGAGGGGCAGGCCCAGAAAGAAAGATTGAGTAACTTTAGCCGCGGGAAGTCCCCTTCCTTCAGAGAGGGGATGAAAGCCGCCTAATACTTTCGGTGATCCCTATTCCCAAAGGGCATGGGTATTTGGGTGATGGATAACAGTGGGAACCGAAAGCGCGAACGACCGAGCTTAGCATCGACATTGGTATGGCTATTTCTGCATGATTTTCATTTCTTTTTGCAGGTCCTCTATCGAGTAGCTGGACTTGAAACCCCGTTCCACCAAGTATTTTTCCATTTCCCACAGTGTCAAACCAGCGCGGTGGGCCGCTTCGGAAAACGTTATGCTGCCCCGGAGATACTCCTCCGCAGACCTCCTTTTCATCAAGTCCTGGTAGCCGAGTATTATCAGCTTCCTGATGGTCGTGCTTCGATCCGTCACCTCTTCTTCGCTGAGTTTCTCTATTCGCTTTAGCACATCCTCCGGAAGTCTCACCATCGCCGGCTCCGGCTTCGATTGAATTCTACTGGCGGATTAGTGAACATTTACAAACAAACGTTAACAAACAGGCAGGTGCCGTACTTTGATTTTCACTCGTGGAACCCTAGCGCGGTCTCGCCTGCGGAGCAAAACCCGAAAGCTATATGTACTACAAAAAATACAACGTAATCAAGGCGGGACAATGTTCGGGATGGACTCCGACGCTCTGATCAAGCTGACCAAGGCAGGTGCAAAGGAGGTCGTTGCAGCGGCCGTTGAGGCGGTTGTCCCTCCCGCGGTGGAGAGGGAAGCTGTGGCCGAGGGCAAGGAAGGACAGTTCCCGGACGCGTTTGAAATTGAGCGTAACCTTAGAAAGGGCTTGATAAGGGTAGTGAAGGTCCCGAAGACCAAGGGAACGGAGACGATGATTGAGAAGCTAGGATTGAAGGGAGGTGAGGCCGACGTTTTCAGGCTGTTCAGGTCTGGAAAATGCGGGGCCATAGCGAGCGATGATCAGAAATTTCTCGATCTCATCGCGGCCCTGAACGTCCCGTTCGCCACGCCCTCGGCTTTGGTCGTCTACGCTTGGAAGAAGGGAAAGGTAGACAAGAGGATCTGTATCGGACTCCTCGAAAAATTAAGACCGACGATAAGCGAGGAGGAGTACCAATTGGCGTTAATCGAAATTAAAGGAGGTGGTTGAACGGCATCCGTGTCGAAGACGGTGCGATTGCCGGAGGAATTGTTCAAGGTCATCGAGCACAGAGCACGGCATGAGAAAATCGACGAGTCCACGGCCATCAGACAGTTGCTTGCGCTCGGGGCGGAAGGGTACGCAGTCGAGCTGTTCAGACAGGGAAAAATAACCTTGAACGAGGCAGCGGGGCTGGCTGGAGTCACGCTCAGGCAAATGATAGACCTGCTCCAGAGACATGGTGTCAAAGGAAATGTGAGGCTCGACCAGCAACGAAGAGCGTTAGAATTCATGAGCGAACTAGGTGGTTGACACTCCCCACAACTAAAGTCAGGGTCTTTCTCGCCGCAATTTTTGTAAACAACTTCTCAATCTAAATAATCGATTGACGGTTTCTCCGATTTTTCCCCGCATGACCTCTTTCCTCCAGAGGATCACACAGACCAAAGCTATCGCCACGGCCGAGCTTATGGAGATGATGTACGAGATCTCATACGTCTTAAATCGGGAGTATTCCACTTTTTCACCCTGACTCCCCCATGCGGCGTAAGAGCCCGTTGGGGCCGCTCTTCCGTCCAGCGACCAATTGCTCGAGTCCAGGTTCGGCGGGACGAATATCGTGTACTTTTCAATATCACCCTTTACCTCGTACCCCACCGGTGAGATGACCCTGTAACCTAGGGGCACGAGCGCTTCGGGGGAAAGATTGTCGGCGCCATAGAACCTCGACACCGGCTCCGGGTTTATGTAGATCGCCAGGTTCTCGCTGTCGAGCACGAGTTTTAGATCGCTATTGTCCAACATGTCCCGATACCAGCCCCAATCCGCCTCCTTGGCCAACACGACGTACTTCACGTCGAGGAGCCTGAGGTTCTCGCTCGAGATGCTCCTGCTTGCCACGATGGACCCCACATATAGCTGCCCGGGATTTGTGGACTGGGTGTAGATGCCCGGCACTTCCAAGTTCTGCCCGCTGATTATCGGCTTGTCGAAGAAGGTCGGGGCTGGGTTGGCTATCCGCTTGTCCTGGTTGGGGACGAAACTGAAGTCCATGTAGAGGTGCCAAGGGAAGAAGAGGACGTTGAAGTCCTGGTTGTCGGAGTTGAGGATCTTGTTGGCCTGGTACCAGTCGGCCGGGTAGTCAGTCGGCTGGAGCTGTCCCCAGAAGCCGAACTGGGTGAAGTTGTAGGCGATCGGCGCGGCCAAGACGACGACGGCAATCGAGATGCTCAGGATCTTCTTGTTATCCCAATTGAAGCGGCTCAGCAGGGAATTCGCCTTGGTTTTAACGCCGCTTTTTGTTTTTGTCGCCCCACGCTTGAAGTGGTCTAGCAGGGAACCCACCCCCAGGGCGCCCAGACAGGCGTACACGAGCACGAGCAGCGCCACGAACTTCTGGGAATCGCGGAAGCCTTGCAGGATGCCTACATTTTCGAATAATGGGCCGAGGGGGCCCAAGACGCTCATGGCGAGGAGGAACGAAATTATTCCGATCGCCGCGAACGATTGGGCCCTCCTGTCCCTGTAGTTGGCGACGAAGCCGTAGACGGCGAGGAAGAGGATGATCACGAAAAGTAAAGGCCAGGCCGGGAAGATGTCCTTGGCGTAGGTGTAGCCGCCCCTCCAGAAGCCGTACATGGTGGCGAGTGAGAAGGGGATGCTGAGGCCCCCCCCGTTAGGAGCGAAGATGAAGAGGTCCTGCTGAGTTATCTGCTGGATTAAGGTCACCTTTGCCGTTGCCAGCGGGATGAGCCAGTACGCGCTTACAGCTAGGAAGGCTGCGGCGAGCAGGGCGAGTCTCGGGATGACTTTTTTTATTTGGGATCTTAACTCTACGGTTTTGAAACAGAAGATCACCAAAAATGCTAGAAGGGTAAAAGCCAGCACGTGGGGATCTATGCCTATGAAAACTAGGGGGATGAGCGTCTTGATGATACTCTTTTTCGAGGGGTCATTCAGTAACTTTAGAAAGTACATAATCGCGAATGGAATAATTGAGAAGGCCAGCAGTACCCCTAGCTGGCCAGCTAGGAACCTGACGTAAATGAATGGGTTTATCGTGTAGAGGATGCCGGCGAAGTACCTTGGGATTTTGCTTTTCGTGTCTATCAACAGGTAAGCGAATATCCCGGACAAGAAAAATACTAGGAAGAGCAGGATTTTCTGGACAAGCCAAACGGGGGCGAGGAGACCCAGCAGATGGATAATTGAACTCAGGAGCAACCCACCTCCGATGGTGGCTCCCTGAAGCCCATAAAAATCAGGGCTTTGATTCGGCCCAAAGACATTGTCGAGAGTAAAGATGAAGCCCGGCTTGAGCAAGGTGCAAAGTATAGCGAGGGAGAGGAAAAAGTAAAAAAACAGGTAAAAGTGTTTTCTTAATTCAATCCTCATGCTTTTCCCTCCGGTACTCGATGATGAGCCCTAGGACCCCAACGGCAAGGAAGTAGTACGCCCAGATGGCCACATCGTTCGCGAGCTCATTTCCGCTTGCCTCCAAAGCCGCGCATGCCGTCAGTAGGAAAATAGCAGTCCCCACGAGCATCCTCGAGTCGTACTTGCGCCACGCGTATATCTCGAGCGTCACGATGAAGACCGCAAGGACCAAAATTTCTGAATCGATGGACCCCGCAG
>CAYUMT010000041.1:0-12759 GCA_964446015.1 Hadarchaeota archaeon (SeqCode) | reverse complement strand
CTGAAGCTGCATGCGTTGGTGGGGTATTCTCCCCGAGCTGGGGCGCTGGCGATAGAATCCGCGCGCGTGACAGCCGGCAACGTCGCCGACTGCACCCAGCTCGGCCGGTTGCTCGAGGGGATCCAGGGCGGGGGCGAGCCCCTGCTCGCTGACCGGGGCTACGACTCTCGGCGAAACCTCGAGGCCGCCGCCCGGCACGGCTTCAGGGCCGTGATAAAGCCCCGCGCCATAGGGATGCACCATAGGGCGCGTAAGAAGAGGTTCAAGGAGTTCAGGCGCAACCTCAAGCTGTACCGCCAGCGCGGCATCGCCGAGGCCGTCTTCGGCGGCATCGAGAACCGGTACGGCGCCATGACCAGGTGCAGACTGCCGGCCACGAAGGCGGCCAGCGTCCTGCTCATGGCCGTGGCGCACAATCTGCGCACCTTGGCGCGCGTCCGCGCGATGAAGGAAATGGATATTTTAATTGTCTACGGATTTATTCGACAAACTCGCATTTTTATCTATGATTTCTTTAGTTTCCTTATTTAATGTACTAACATATTACTATATTTTAAACAGCGTCTCCACTGTTCATAAAATAAATATATATAACCAGCAATCTATTTTCCTATGATTATATGGAGGTTAAAAAATCTGCCGAGCTATTTGAGAGGGCTAAAAAAGTCATACCGGGCGGGGTGAATAGTGAGATAAGGGGACCAGGGTGGGGCCTTGTTCCGGGGGTTTACCCACTTTTCATAAAAAACGGAAAGGGCTCAAAAATCTACGATGAAGATGGAAACGAATTCATTGATTATCGATTGGCGTATGGACCTGTAATATTGGGGCATTCACATCCAAGAGTAAATGAGGCTGTAAGAGAGCAGCTTGAAAGAGGGACATGCTTCGGCTCAAACCACGAGCAGGAGTGTGAGCTTGCAGAGAAAATTGTTAAAGCAGTGCCATGTGCAGAAATGGTTAGGTTCTTGAGCACAGGATCTGAAGCCACAAATGCCGCTGTTAGAATAGCCCGTGCCTATACTGGGAAAAATAAAATAGCCATCATGGATTGGGCATATCATGGAACTGATGACTGGTCAGCGGTAGGCGTTTCCGGCGGGACAGGGGCGAATTATTTAAAAACGTTGGTGAGGTGGGGTATACCTGAATATGTTTTAGATGACATTATAATATTACCATGGAACGATGCAACAACAGTAGAGAAAGTGATGAAAAGACTTGGGCACGAGGTTGCTGCTATTTTTTTGGAGCCAACGACAGCGGAAATCCAGCCGGTAGAAGGGTTCCTTGAGTCTCTGAGTGAGATAACCAAAAGATATGATTCGCTACTGATGTTTGATGAGGTGAAAACGGGCTTCAGGTTGTCATTTGGGGGGGCACAAGAATACTTCAACGTCACGCCCGACATAGCGACTTTTTCAAAGGCCATGGGGAACGGATTTCCGATCGCGGCAATCGCTGGCAAAAGAGAGATAATGGATCCCATTGCAACTCAGGCTGCGCTTGCAGGTACCTTTAACTCAAATCCGCTCGTTGTGGCAGCGTCCCTAGCTACTTTGAATGAACTAGAGGCCGGTAACAAGCAAGCGTACAAACGTCTCTTTGCCATGGGCTCCAAGTTACTTAAAAGTATGAGGGATGCAATTGAAGACATGAAAATCGAAGCAATCGTACAGGGTCACGAACCGATGTTCAGGCCTCTCTTCACGAATTTGGAGAAGATCGCTAACTCACAGGGGCTAAGAAGCATAAATGGGTACCCAAACAAAAATAGGAATGATGTCTTCTGTAAGGAATTACTTAAGAAGGGTATATTTTGCCATCCCAGTCATCTATGGTACATATCAACTGCACACAGCCAAGAAGACGTGGATAAGACTTGTGAAGCATTTGAAACTGCATTTAGAGAGTGTAAGAAAGCTGTGTAAAGAAGTAAATAGGGATTCAAATGGTTCAACTCATAGAAGTTCTAGACAGGGCCCATACTGGTACCGTTTGCGAGCTTAAGGAATGGGATATGAAGATAATTTCCGAGAAGACTAGGGAAAAGTTAAAGGAGTATGGGCTGGAAGGAACATGTAATCCCCAGAATCCCATAAATACCGACGATGGATTGGCCGATAGGTTCTGGCAGGCGGGTTTCGACCTAGCTGTTGATGTAGGGATGTTATGTTTAAACACAAAGCGGATAATTAAATTCACAGAGGAGGAGATAAAGCAGATCATCAGAAACGCCCCCAGCGAAATAACGCTGGGTAGAGAAAATGACAAGATTACTTTGAGAACTAGAAAACCCGAGGATAGGGAACTGCCGAGATTTAGATCGGGCTTCGGACCGGTTACTGAAGACATTTACATTCCAATCATGCAGGGCATGGCACAGTATAGGATTATTGACATTGTAAACCCCCTTAGCCTAACTACAATTTTTGGCAGGGAACTAAAAACGAGCACACCGTATGAAACCCTTGCGGGACATCGGGAGGCCGTGCTAGTTAAAGAGGCTGTGAAAAAAGCTGGCCGTCCTGGCGTTCCTTTTTTCGGTGTCGACAGCAGCCCAGCGGAGTATGGACTGTTTGGCGGGTACGGCACGCCCGGTGGCTACGAACCGCAAAAAGACGTAGGCATCGTGCTGCCGATTACAGATATGAAGACTTCTTATGTTCTGTTGCACAAGGTGGCCCAGATTTCCTCGAACTGCGGTGGCATCGTTTTCGGAAGTCATTGGTCCATGATTGGTGGATATACGGGTGGGCCTGAGGGGTCGGCGGTCGGGTCCATAGCGGCCTATATACTGCAACTGGCAGCACATCAATGCAAGTTCGCAAACGGCATAGTTTGGGATATCAGATACGCCGGCAATTGTGGTCGAGATGCTTTATGGGCGAATAGTATTAGCCATCAGGCACAAAGCAGGAACACGAATCTAGTGACATCGGGGGTCCCTAGCCAAGTATCTGGTCCGTGCACTTACGAAATCTTATATGAGATGGCTGTCGGGTCAATTGTCGAGGCTGTATCGGGTTGTGCCTTGCAGGCTGGCAATAGATCTGCGGGAGGTAAGTACATTAACCACGTTTCTCCATTGGAACAGAAGTTTGCGGCCGAGGTTTTTAAAGCCAGTGCCCCGATGAAACGCAACGATGCGAACGACATTGTCAATGCCCTTATCCCTAAGTACGAGGAAAAGCTCAGACACCCGCCCAAGGGCAAAAGCTTCACTGAATGCACAGACGTCAAAACACTTCAACCGACGAAGGAATGGCTTGCCATTTATGAAAAGGTTTTGAAGGAACTCGAGGATTTAGGTTTACCGCGCCTATAATAGGTGCTGGATTCAAAATAAAGTGGAGATCATGAAATTTATAAGGATTGAAAAAAGAGACGTCCCGTCTTCATCGATGAGAAATTTTTATCCAATTTTATCGGTGCTGATGGCTCTTAGCGTCGGCGCTGTTTTTATTTTAATGGCGGGAGCAAATCCATTGGATGCATACGAAAACCTCTTCTACGGTGCATTTGGAAACACACTTTATATAACTGAGACAATGGTGAAAACAGCTCCATTGTTGCTTGCGGGATTGGGGGCAACTATCGCTTTTAAGTCTAATGTATGGAACATTGGATTAGAAGGACAATTATATGCTGGGGCATTAGTCGTAACGTGGTTAGGACTTACGTTCACAGAGATGCCAGCTACACTTCTCCTCCCGCTGGTAATCTTAGGGGGTTTTATGGGTGGTGTACTATGTGGAGCAATCCCTGGAGTTCTCAAGGCTAAATTTGGGATTAACGAGATTATCACCACTCTCATGATGAACAGTATTTTAATTTATTTTGTAGCCTATTTAGTAGAAAACCCTTGGTTAGATAGGGTTACGGGTTACCCCCAATCGCCCCTCATTACTTCCTCAGCAAGGTTGCCGATACTGATACCTGGAACTAGATTTCACGCGGGTATTCTGCTGGCATTTCTCTGTGTTCTTCTATTATACATACTCTTGCAAAAATCCATCTTGGGTTATAAGATTAGGGCCATCGGTGTAAATCCGAATGCGGCCCGTTGTGGGGGAATCCCCACGGCCAGATACTTTTTGATCGCAATGATCATAAGTAGCGGTTTGGCGGGTCTAGCTGGTATGGGTCAGGTAAGCGGTATCGGCTATCGGATGCGAGGAGATATTTCCCCAGGATATGGTTACACTGCTATTGTGGTGGCTTTGGTGGGAAGGTTGCATCCAGTCGGGGTCGCTTTAACAGCCTTATTTTTCGGCGCTCTGAGCAACGGATCAGAGATGATGCATCGCGTTACCGGAATACCCGTCGCCTTAGTGGAGGTTACACAAGCTCTAGTGCTCCTCTTTCTGATTGGGTCCGAAATTCTTATTTATTATAAAATAAGGAGAGGATAAAACTGGTCGAAGAGTTGATAGTCGATTTTCTCGCAGCCAGCTTTCGAATAGCTGCTCCTCTTCTGTTAGCAGTTACGGGGGAAATCATCTCCCAACGTTCAGGGGTGCTGAATCTCGGCATCGAGGGGATGATGTTGATGGGAGCTTTTGTTGGTTTTGCGGTTACTTACTTTATAGGTAACATTTGGTTAGGGGTGTTGAGCGCACTGTTTGTGGGTGCACTCCTAGGGCTACTTATGAGCTTCATTAGTGTGAAGTTAGGCGCAGATCAGGTGGTCTGTGGCTTTGGGATTTTTATATTAGGCTCCGGCTTCAGCTATTTTTTGTATCGGATGATTTTCGGCGTACCCACGGTTCTCCCACATATAAAGGGCTTTGAGACGGCGAACATTCCGATACTTAGCGAAATTCCTATAATTGGGCCAGCTTTGTTTCAACAGTACGCTTTGGTGTATTTAGCTTTTTTTATATTGCCTGTATTTGCAGTGGTTCTTTTTCGGACTACTCTCGGTCTTAAGATTAAAGCGGTTGGCGAAAATCCTCAAGCTGCAGATGTAGCGGGGATAAATGTTTATCTCGTCCGCTATTTATGCGTTGTAATATGTGGAGCATTATCTGGGTTAAGTGGTTCATTTTTATCTCTGGTCCAATTCCGTACTTTTTTACCCGGAATGTCTGCGGGACGAGGATTTATAGCTCTAGCGCTGGTCATTTTTAGCCGTTGGAAACCTTCTATGGGATTGGTAGCGGCACTTGTGTTCGGCGGCGTGGATGCTTTACAGATGCGTCTTCAGGCCAGCGGACTTTTCCCACTACCAAGTCAGTTTGCGATAATGCTGCCTTATATCCTCACTATGGTTGTCCTGATCGTGGCAGGCAGAAAAGCAAGAGGGCCAGCGTCATTATGCGTCCCTTATAAAAGATGATTTTTCTCTTAAACTTCCAAAGGAATTCTTCACCGATTTAGGAGGTTAGCCTTCAAGCAGAGGGCTTATGACTAATTGAATTTTTGGTGCAATAAAGAGAAGGAAACTAAAATCACGCGGAGATAATCACATCTCCCCACACTTCTCTCGGTGGTCTAATATCTGGTGTAACCTTAAATGTACCATCCAACATCTTTTGCCTTGTCTCCGTAACCCGATTCCTAGCCTCTACTGGTATAACTGCTTCCAAATCATAGTATGGTGCTATATCACTGAATCCTTCTTTCAATCCATAAGTATATTCTTTTGCTGTCCATGTTCCCTCTATGATCATTTTTACTTGATCCTCCATAATCGGATACGTATTCATCACAGCACTAGTTAATACCACATCCGGACCATCCGAGTGCTGGTCGATCATCATGCCAAAACCGTATACATGTTTCTCAACCATCGCTTCGATAACCCCGTGCCTGTCCGCGTACATGATATCAGCACCCAGCGCTATCTGAGCTTTAGCATATTCTGTCGCCTTTGGTGGATCGTACCAACTCTGTAAGTACGAAAGGTAAATCTTGGCGTCTTTATTTACGTCAAGGACTCCTTTAATGAATCCGTTCATAGCCATGTTTGTGGTCGCTTCTTCCATGGCGGCGACCACGCCTATCTTGTTAGTTTTAGTCATCATGCCAGCTATGATCCCTTCCAGATACGTGGCATCTTCTAAAAACGTACAAAGAAAATTGCCTAAATTCGCGGTGGTTTGGGCGCCGGGTCCATGCCCATGCATGAAGCGTTCATTTGGGTTAGCTTCGGCAACAGTGAAAATTGAATCTCCTATAAACCCATGACCCCAGATTAAATCGTAATCTTCAGCCGCATAGCCCCTCAAAACTCTCTCCACATCTGAATAATTGGTCTCTGTATAGTCATAAATTACACCTAACTCTTTTTCGGCTTTTAACATTGCTTCGTGATGAACAGCGTCAAACGGTTCTACTACCGCTGCAAGGTAAGCAACAGCAATTTTTACTTTTTTACTAGGCGCCGCTGGAGGGCGGGTCACGTAGTAAACACCCAAAGCTGCCACGATTACGATCACGACAACAATAATTACGATACCGCGCATTTTCACCATGCGTTTCACATTTTGTTGATTTTTTTGGTATATATAGCTTTAGTTAGCGATGTTTTTGCTCCACCGCTTCAGATCTTTGGGTTTTGCGGTTAAAATTTTACCATTGGGGCTCGCTTTCTTCTTTCCAACAGCGCTTCTGTTTTTTTGGTCGCTGTTTCAATTATTTTGTCCTCGTTAACATTTTTCAACCTTCGATCTTCCATCACTATTTTCCCATCTATAATCACATCATTCACATCAGCGCCGTTTGCGGCGTAAACTAGGTGTGAAACCGCATTAAAAAATTCCCCGAATAGTACTGGTGTCAAATGTAGTTTATGTAAATCAACAGTAATGATATCGGCCTTTTTACCTTTCTCTATCGATCCAATTTCCTTTTCCAAACCCAGCGCCTTTGCCCCGTTAATTGTGGCCATTTCGAGAACCTGATTCGCCGGCATTGTTGTTGCATCCAACTTGTTGACTTTATGCAGTAGCGCTGCAAATTTCATCTCCTCCAACATGTCAAGATTATTATTTTCCATTAGGGCATCGGTTCCCAAGCCAACGTTGGCTCCCGCGCTGATGAGCTCTGGGATGGGGGCAACTCCGGAGCCCAACTTCATGTTGCTCGCTGGGCAGTGTACTGCATGCGTGCCTGTCTTCGCCAACGTTTGAATTTCATCTTGTCTTAGCCAGATGCAGTGCGCCAGAACTACATCTGGACCTAGCATCCCTGAATCGTAAAAAATTCGAATAGGACGTTTGCCATATCTTTTCTTCACTATTTCGACTTCTTCAAGCGATTCGACGCTTGCATGCATGTGAATCCTTACACCATATCTCCTCGCACATTCCGTCGCTTTCGAGATTAACTCAGGAGAACAACAAAGGAGGTTTTCCAGTCCAAACCAAACTTTTATTCTTCCTTTCGCCAACTCCGGTTTATCTTTGATAAGTTTTACATTATCCTCAAACCTTTCTAGACCATCCTCCGGAGAGTCTGAGACCATTGGAGCAAGAATCGCCCGAATCCCGACCTCCTCCGCAGCGTCCGCGCACCTGTCCATATACTTGTACATATCTAAAACACATGTCGTCCCAGACTTGACACATTCTGAATAACTCAATAATGCGGCCGCATACGCATCTTCGGGTCTTAATACTTTATACTTAGGGTAAATCAACTTTCCAAGAAAATACTCAAGTGGCACATCATCAGCCGTACCTCGAATCAAACCAGAGTGAAGATGAGAATTTATCAGACCTGGAAGAACAACCTTTTTTTCCGCATCAATTATTTTATCTGCCTTATATTGCTTTTCTATATCGCGTGTCTTGTTCACGTCTAGTATTTTATTTCCCCCGATTGCTACCGCTCCGTCTTTGAATACTCTTCGCATCTTATCCATCGTAACAATTATGCCATGCTTTATAATTATTTTTTCAGACAACCTATTCCCAAAATTATTAACGATAGGTTAATTTAATATTTTCGTTGGGGGGGTCGTTCAAAATCCCTGCCAAATAAAAATCCCAAAGTGGAAACACTGGGCAGGATTTAGATATTTCTACCAAAAAAGTAGCCCAAATATTTCCCATTTTACGATTTTTTAATGGTGGGGTTGCATAGATTCAGATTTCCGTTTGAACTACCGAGCAAAGGGTAGGCAAGAATCGAGCAATCGCAATATATTTTTCAGGCAAAATATTGCAGTACCCAAGATGTCAGAAATATGCAAGGGTCCAGCAATGAGCGGCCGGGCAATCACATTTTTAGGAATTCTGAAACTCATCGGACTAATCATATCCAAGAGTGGGTTCAAATTCCCTCCGCACCACCTTGCTGTCAATTACTAATGAAGTTAGAGCGGTACTCCTAGTTCTATGAGTTCCCTCTTTACTTCTTGAGAGATGTTTAGCCACTCTTGGGTAGGCTTGAGCGTTCTGAGATCCATGCATTCTGCGAATAATTTACCTATTGGCGGAGATCTTAGCTTGTCCTCGTACTTTGGTAAAAGTACCTTTAAGATCTCGTTCGCGTCGGACCGCTTTATACCTACACTAGCCTTGCAAACCTCAGCTGCGAAACTATTCTCTAAACTACTCAAGCGGTTCAGATACTTGCCACCAGCCGATCGAATTCCACAAACGAGTGAGGCACCAGATACCACACTATTAATTCCCGCTGCTGCAGATTCGTAAAGAAGCATGCTTGTGAACGGACCGGATACTGTGTTCAGGGAAGCGTGGGACATGTAATGGGTATTTCTACTCACCCCCTGCCAAGCAACACCACATGCCCAAATTGCATCTCGACCACAGTTACCCAGATATCTTATGTCCAAAATTTGGCCGCCAGGAGATGAGGCTTGATGTACTAGGGCCTGTAACAATACAGATGCGACAGACAACACTGCAGCACCCTCCGGTGGACCAGCATAACCACCTATCGTCGAGTAGCCGAACCCAAGAAAAACAGGGGCCCCACAGTTAAAAGCGTGGCATACCCTATGCAGCATGCTGTAATCTGTTTTCAATGGGTCAGCCATTGGGATTTGAAAGGGGTCTGTCGATTTGTAGCCGCCTGGAATCCCGTACCCGCCAAATTGACCATATTCTGAAACACTTCCGGCTACGGCACTTATTGGCATCCCTGGCCTACCAACCCTCCTTAGTGCCTCCTTGGTCAATATTGCATCATACTTCCCCATGAGTGTTTCGTATGGCGTTCTGGACCTTACCCATTCCCCGTAAACAGTGGGTAAAACACCCGGTATGATGACATCTATCGACCGACATTGGGCACAGCTCTGATGTACAGGAATCCACAAGTCCTCGCTCGTGGCTATTCCAAAGGGCCCAAACCATATGGAAACTGGTGTCTTATCTTCGGGCTTCCTTGTCCTCACCGTGATGGCGTCTGCACCTTCCCCTAATGACATTTCACTCGGGGCTTCCCTAATATTGGTTTTGAGTTCCTCCTCTGTAAACTTTATAACCCTTTCAGTTGTTAGACATAGCACTCCGGTATCAACTGCAAGCTCAAATCCTGCTTCCCAGAATTTATCTGCCAAATCATTGTCTGTATTTACAGGGTTTTCTCGATTACATGTTTCTCTGATATCATATTTCTTAAGCAACTCAGAAACTTTCTTAGGGATAACTTTCACTTCCCATTCCTTTGCTTTACATACGGGCCCTTTATGGGCTCTCTCTAGGACATCCATAATAGTGACTTTCATCAAACCTCCTCATTTTTATCTACTGTAACTATTAATAAAAAGGTTCGGCGCCCTTTTTAGGGCAACCGTTGAAGATAAATTGGCTGGCTGAGGTTGATAGGTGGAAGATTTGGGATTACCGCGCTCACAGCTTACATTTCCCGACATTTAATAAATTCAAAATTCAACTCGTGATTTGGGGTTTTAAAACAACTTATCTTGCATCAATTAGCCCCAATTCTGCCGATACCGGGAAGTTAATATTTGGTCTTCATTTTCATATGGATGGTAGCCCTAGATAAATAAGAAAACTTTGTTTAGAAACCCCAAACCTTTACTGGGTCAGCGACGTTAGGTTCAATTACCAACTCTCGGTTGATTATTCTCCTCTCGATTTCATAAACCTCATCCAAAACATCTGAGGGTACTTTATCGGGAAGGTACACTTTAAATGTCGCTCCACCTTCAGGCATGCCGTACAGGTATTCTTTAGCTTCAAAACTACCCTGCAGAACGCCTGTTATTACATCCTCAAAAGTTTGGTCAAGGACCCAACTGCCACTTGCTACCAATACATCTGGAATCAATTTTTCCATCAACTCACCCAACACCAGCTCAAAGAAATACACTCCCTTTTCTTGAGCCGCTGATTCGGCCCCCTGAAGATCACACATGATAATATCAGCCCCCGCTTCAATTTGAGCTAATGCTGTTTCCTTGAACTTCGGCGGGTCATACCAAGTGAAAAGAAAAGAGAATTTTATAACAACATCTGGATTAGCAGCCTTTGCTCCTTCGATAAAACCGTTGAAGTACCTGTTTGCATTTATTACGGGATACCCCCCTGATACTCCAATAATATTTGTTTTAGTCATTTTTCCAGCAAGATACCCGCACAAATATGAGCTTTCATGGAGATAGCTATCATAATGTCCAACATTGGGTGGAACCTTTTCTGGGGGCGGGTAAAGGACATTAAGCTCAGTTCCTCCGCCAGCGCCCATCCCAACGACATTCGGATAATCCTTGGCAATCGCCTTGATAGCATCCGGGTACCAAGTCGCGTAGAAAATGATGTCAAAGCCTCTTTCAGCGTAAGATCGTGCGACACGTTCACAGTCCGTAACGGTAACATCTTCTGAAATTTCTAATTGAAAATCATGCTTTTCCTGTAATCTCAACCAAGCGTCATACTGTGCTCGACCCCACGAATCGCTCGTAAATACATGCGTATATATCGCGGCCACCTTCAGCTTTTTTGTGGGAGTTGTAGTAGGTATGGTAGTAGGAGTTGTAGTGGGTGTGGTAGTAGGAGTCACAGGCGCTGCAGGTTGGGTTCCCAAATAAACTGCTGCTGCGGCAACAACGACTATTATAACAACCACAGCCGCTATTAAACCTGTTTTAATTATTTCACCCTTCCCTATTTTTACCTCTAGTAAACAGTATTTAAACATTACGATTCTTTATGAAATATGCTAATATATTGTTATATGTGAACAAACAGCATCTCTACCGTTCATAAAAATCGGGGGAATTGGCCCGTTGTTGGGTTAGCTCTACCGATTCAGACATTAATGGGATTCGCGGTCAAAATTTTACCACTGGAGCCCGCTTTCTTCTTTCCAGTAGCGCTTGTGTTTTTCTTGTCGCTTCTTCAATGATTTTGTCCTCGTTAACATTTTTTAACTTTCGATCTTCCATCACTATTTTCCCATCTATAATAACATCATTAACATCAGCGCCGTTTGCGGCGTAAACTAAGTGTGAGACTGCATTAAAAAATTCCCCGAAAAGCACCGGTGTCAAATGCAGTTTATGTAAATCAACGGTAATGATATCAGCCTTTTTCCCCTCCCCGATTGACCCAATTTCCTCTTCCAGTCCTAAAGCTTTCGCCCCGTTAATTGTGGCCATTTCGAGAACCTGATTCGCCGGCATTGTTGTTGCATCCAACTTGTTGACTTTATGCAGCAGTGCCGCAAATTTCATCTCCTCCAGCATGTCAAAATTATTATTTTCTTTTAGACCATCTGTCCCCAAGCCAACGTTGACCCCGGCATCGATGAGCTCGGGAACGGGAGCGACTCCCCCAGGTACCTTCATGTTGCTCGTCGGGCAGTGTACTGCATGCGTGCCCGTCTTTGCCAACATTTCGATTTCATCCTGTCTTAGCCAGATGCAGTGTGCTAGAACAACATCGGGGCCAAGCATTCCCGCATCGTGAAAAATTTGAATAGAACGTTTGCCGTAGCGTTTTTTAACTGTTTCGACTTCTTCAAGCGATTCAACACTTGAATGCATATGAATCCCCACGCCATATTTCCTCGCATATTTCGTAGCCTTGGAGATTAGCTCAGGAGAAACGCAAAAAAGGTTTTCCAGTCCAAACCAAACTTTTATTCTTCCTTTCGCCAACTCCGGTTTATCTTTGATAAGTTTTACATTATCCTCAAAACTTTCTAGACCATACTCCGGAGAGTCTGCGACCATTGGGGCAAGAATCGCCCTAATTCCGACCTCCTCTGCAGCGTCCGCGCACCTGTGCATGTACCTGTACATATCTAGAACACATGTCGTCCCAGACTTGACACATTCTGAATAACTTAATAATGCGGCCACATACGCATCTTCTGGTCTTAAGACTTTGTGCATGGGATATATGTTCTCTCCAAGCCATTCCTCAAGTGACATGTCATCGGCCGTGCCTCGAATCAAACCAGAGTGAATGTGGGAATTTATTAGGCCTGGAAGAACAACCTTTTTTTTCGCATCAATTATTTTATCTGCTTTGTATTCTTTTTGAATGATCTTCGTCTTGCCAACATCCAGTATTTTACCTTCATCGATTGCCACCGCACCGTCTTTGAATACCCTTCGCTTCTTATCCATCGTGAGAATTATGCCATGCTTTATAACTATTTTTTCAGACAAGCTAATACCAAAATCATTAACGACAGGGTAACTTAAAATTTTCGGTGGGGAGGTCGTTAAATAAATCCGTGCCAAATAAAATCCCAATGCGCAAACGCCGAGCGGGATTTAGACACCTCTACCAAAAAGTAGCCCAAATATTG
>CAYUMT010000040.1:5165-12955 GCA_964446015.1 Hadarchaeota archaeon (SeqCode) | reverse complement strand
ACGCCGGGCCTGACTGCGGCCAGCTTTGGGAGGAACCAGCTATCGCCGGGTTTGATTGGTCTTTCGCCACTAGCCCAAGGTTGTCCGACTGAATTGTACATCAAGACCGGTTCGGGCCTCCACCGATCCGAGGATCAGCTTCGCCCTACCCCGGGCTAGATCGCCCAGCTTCGGGTCTCACCGCCGTGACTCCAGGCACTTTCGCACCTCGCCCCTCGCCCCTTGCGGGGTTGCGGGCTTGTTGCTTTCGCTCGGACTTCGGAGATGGACTCCTTAGTCTCGCCACGACAGCGAACTCCCTGGCCCGTGTTTCTAAACGAACGGCACAACCCTAGTCCTCTCCCCTGGTACTACCGCGTCGCCACGGATTCCTTCGGGGAGACTCAATCCTTTCGGGCCGTGCCCAACTATCGCCACTTGGTTTCAGGCTCTTTTCACCCCCCTTCCGGGGTGCTTTTCAGTTTTCCCTCACGGTACTGCGTCCACTATCGGTCTCGGGTCGTATTTAGGGTTAGGAGTTGATGGCTCCCAGCTTCCCGCACCAATTCCAAGGCACGGTACTCAGGATACCCAACCCAACACCTTCCGAGTTGCGCCTACAGGGCTGTCACCTTCTTTGGCGCCCCTTTTCAGAGGACTTCAGCTTCCTCAGTTAGGTGGAGGTCAGGTCCTACAACCCCACATCCCCAGTCGGTCTCCCGACCAGGTTCGGTTTGCCCTGTGCCCCTTTCGCTCGCCGTTACTCAGGGCATCGCAATTGCTTTCTCCTCCTCCCGATACTGAGATGTTTCAGTTCTCGGGGTTCCCGTTCGCTGCCGCGAACGGCGCGAGTTTATCGCGCCGGGAAGTCCCATTCGGCAATCCCGGGTTCAAGGGCTGCATGCACCTTGCCCGGGCTTATCGCAGCTTGCCGCGACCTTCCTCGGCGCCCGAGCCGAACCATTCACCAAGCGGCTGACGTGCCGGTCCCTAATAATCTCTAGGCTCAGCTAGCGCTGGAACAGACCTATGCGTGGCAATCATCTCGCGCCAAAGCGCAATCTCACCCTACACCCACGAAGCGACCTTCGCAGGCTGAATGTGGTGGACCCGCCGGGACTTGAACCCGGGACCTTCGGATTGCAAATCCGACGCTCTACCAACTGAGCTACAGGCCCTTAGAGAGTCCGACATCCCCAAAAGGCTTCAAAGGAGGTGATCGAGCCGCAGGTTCCCCTACGGCTACCTTGTTACGACTTAGCCCCTCTTGCAGAACTCGGATTCGATCTGCCCAACATGAACGAACCTCATCCAAGCCCCACTCGAGTGGCTTGACGGGCGGTGTGTGCAAGGAGCAGGGACGTATTCACCGCGCGGTGTTGGCACGCGATTACTAGGGATTCCAGCTTCACGAGGGCGAGTTACAGCCCTCGATCCGAACCGAGCGTAGGTTTATGAGATTGGCTTCCCCTTACGGGGTCGCAGCCCATTGTCCTACGCATTGTGACCCGCGTGTAGCCCAGGGGATTCGGGGCATACGGACCTACCGTCGCCCTCTCCTTCCTCTGACTTAGCGCCAGCGGTCCCCCTAGAGTGCTCAGCTTTCCACTGTAGCAACTAAGGGCGAGGATCTCGCTCGTTGCCTGACTTGACAGGACGCCTCACGGTACGAGCTGACGATGGCCATGCACCACCTCTCAGCTAGTCTGGCAAGGTCGTCAACCTGGCCTTCAACCAACTGTCGCCCCTGGTGAGTTTTTCGGCGTTGAATCCGATTGAACCGCAGGTCCCACCCCTTGTGGTGCTCCCCCGCCAATTTCTTTAAGTTTCAGCCTTGCGACCGTACTTCCCAGGCGGCGGGCTTAACGGCTTCCCTTCGGCACCTGATGCTCTCGAGGAACACCAGACACCTGGCCCGCATACTTTACAGCTAGGACTACCGGGGTATCTAATCCCGTTCGCTCCCCTAGCCTTCGCCCCTCACCGTCAGGTCCGTTCTCGCCGAGCGCCTTCGCCACTGGTGGTCCCCCGAGGATTAGAACATTTCACCGCTACCCCCAGAGTACCCTCGGCGTCTCCCGGCCTCAAGACCAGCAGTATTCCTTGCAAGCCGAACGGTTAAGCCGCCCGATTTCACAAGGGACTTGCCGACCCGGCTACGAGCGCTTTAGGCCCAATAATCGCGACCACCATTTGGGCTGCGGGTATTACCGCGGCGGCTGGCACCCGTCTTACCCAGCCCTTATTCCGGGAGCTCCCTAAACTCCCGAAAAGCCGTCGATCAAGAGACCAACGGCACTTGGGGTTCCCCCGTCACGCTTTCGCGCATTGCGGAGTTTTCGCGCCTGCTGCGCCCCGTAGGGCCTGGGGCCTTGTCTCAGTCCCCATCTCCGGGCTCCGACTCCCATCGCCCGTACCCGTCGTAGGTTTGGTGGTCCTTTACACCACCAACAGCCTGATAGGCCGCAGTCCCATCCTCGGGCCCCGGAGGATTTCGGCGAGGAGGCATTCCAGCGTCCCTCACCCATCGGGGATTGTCCTCAGTTTCCCGAGGTTGTCCCCGTCCCGAGGGTAGGTTGACTACGTGTTGCTGAGCCGTGTGCGGGGCCATCCCTTGCGGGACGCCCACCACTCGCATGGCTTAGCCGAACCCCAATAACGGTGGCCTCCGGCAGAATCAACCGGAGTTAGTAGCCACAAAGCATCGAAATTGGCTTAGGTACCGGACTTATCTCGGACCCGAGCCCATCCAGTAGCCTGGCTTGTTCGGGTCCACATTATTGAATCCACACTAAGAGCACGATCTCTCATCGCGGGGCAAAGCCCCATACTCCAATCGACGCCATTCACACTGCAGTGTGGATAGTATAACTTTTGACCTTCTCCCTACTTATAACTTTATCTGTTTTTAAACCCGGCATTAGCCCAAACTTTTCTTTGATTTTCAGCCGAACGTGGGCATAGCCAGATGATTTCTAGAATGACTGCAACACTTAAATGCGATTACATTAATCTGTATAGGAACAAAATCGGAGGTGGGTAAATTGGCCCTTGCAGACATAATCAAGCAAAGAGTTAGTATCAGGAAGTATACGCAAGACCCAGTTCCGGAGGAGAAGATAAATTACGTGCTTGAGGCCGCCAGGCTCGCACCCTCTTGGAAAAACAAGCAGTGCTGGAAGTTCATTTTGGTGAAGGACCCCGAGGTTAAGAAGAAGTTGGCCGAGGCGAGCAATCTGCGTTGGCTCTCCTCAGCACCACTCATAATCGTTGGTTGCGCAGATCCGGAGGACTCGGGGAAAAAGGGGGACCAACATTACTACATGATGGACATGGGGATAACCATGGACCACCTGATCCTAGCCGCAACCGAGCAGGGGCTCGGCACCTGTTGGGTAGGTCTCTTCGATGAGAAAAAAGCTAAAGATGCACTGGGCGTTCCAGACGAAATGAGAGTTGTGGCAATGACCCCCTTGGGATACCCGGATGAAAGCCCCGCCCCGGGGCAAAGAAAGATCTTGAGCGAAATAGTCTTCAAGGAAAAATATGTGAAATAATCGGGGGCGCGATAAAAATCGAGAAAATTTATGTCTTATTTTAATGATAGATACGCGGATTTTAGAATTGAAAACGTGGGGAATTCATGAAATTCGAAAAGATTTTAAAAGAGTTGATAAAAAGAGCAAGAGAAAAGGGCGCGAGATCCGCCAAACTTATTTCAATTAAGGATATTTTTGTAGAGGATTACGTAAGACAAAAATGTAAATATGGATGCAAACTGTACGCAAAGCGGTTTACCTGCCCACCCTATGCTCCAACCACCCAAGAAACCAGAGAAATGCTAAAGAATTACAATCGAGGCTTGTTGATTGAATTCACGGAATTAAGGGAGGAAAAAGACCAGAGGGATATACTAGAGGCAATGTTCGAGCTGGAGAGAGAAGCTTTTCTTGGGGGATTGCATAAGGCATTTACATTGGTCTCTGGCCCCTGCAGACTTTGCGTGGAATGCCGAGCTGAGAAAATAAAAAATCCAAATGAATTCAGTAAAAAATATTGCAAAAATCCATTGAGGGCGAGACCTTCAATGGAAGCCTGCGGTATAGATGTCTACAGGACGGTGAGAAAAGCGGGGCTTAAGATACAGCCCGTAAAAGCGGGGGAGAGGTATAAGAGTTTCGTCTTATTGTTGCTCGAGTAGATAATAGACTACCGAAACACGAAGATAAATAGGAAATAGAGCAGGATAAATAATAGGGGAATAAAAAACATAATTTTTGCCCCCCTCTGCTTCTTTTTTGAAGTTTTTTCGCATTCATCGCTGCAAACAAGTTGCTGTGTTTGAGATGGGACAAAGGACTTACCGCAAACTCCGCAATGTCTATGCACGTTGAGCCTTTCTTCGAGCTTAAGTAAATCCTGATATGTGGTGCTCATAAACTCCCTTCATATTTTGATCCAACTTGTCCTTCTTTATCTTCACCCGACGCTTAAAATGTATTTGGGTGCTTGAGAGATGCTTATTTCCACTCCGTTTAAAACGCGATAATAAAATAAGTTAAAGAGTTTGTTGAGTTCTAGCCGAAAAATGTCTTTATAACCCTTTCTGGAGGCTTAGGTGATAGGTAAGCAACAATCAAGACCAATGGCACCAAAAATATCAAACTAAAGGCCACGGCATTCAAGTTCCCTAACAGTTTTAATTGAGTCTGCAATCCAATTAACGCGGGACCAACAATAAGTGCAGTTAATGCAGCTTCCCTTGACATACGCTTCCAATAAAGCCCAAGTATCAAGTTGATCGAATAAACCACGCCAAAGAGACCCCATGTCCACGACATCATGACTGTTATTAGCGCTGGCGGGTAAAGGGCATATATCATACCTGCAATTCCAACTACAAAGGTCACGATTCTAGCGATCCACATCATCCTTCTCTCAGATGCGCGCGGATTTATCGTCCTCTGGTAGATATCACGGGCAAAAGAGGAACTACACACTAAGACTATTGAATCTGTTGTGGACATAATGGCCGCCAAAAATCCGGAGAGAACAACTATTCCGAGCGCAGGGGGTAACAAATCTACAACAGCGCGTGGTATCACCATATCAGCGCGCGGGAGATCAGGGTAAAGAACTCTGCCTGCGACGCCGGCCATTAACATCAAAGGTACAGCTATAATGTAAATCCCCATTGCGATAGCCATGACTTTACCGCCCTCACCTTTCTTTATCGTGAAGAATCTGATTACAGTATGAGGTACCCCAAAACACCCCATTAAAATGCTCACAAACACACCAATACAGGCTATAGGCCCCCATGTTCCCCAATAACCCATGGCCGCGGGGGGCATCGCTGCGGAGAATTGAGCAAACATCCCACTAAACCCACCAACCGCGCCTATCATCACGGGCGGGATAATCAAAGCGGCAAAGATCATTATCAAACCTTGGACGAAATCCGTGTAGGCTACACCAAAGAAGCCACCATAGGATACATACAAGGCAACTACTAATCCAGTGATAATCACAGCTACTTGATATGGAACTCCAAGGAACTCCTGGAATATATGCCCTGCTCCCGTATATTGGGCTATTAATAGTGGGAGCAAAAAGACAACGATCAATATAGTAGCTATAATGCGAACAGCACCGCTATGAAATCTCTCCCCGAAGAATTCTGGTAACGTTAAAGCACCGACTTTCTCTGAAAGCCTCCTCATGGGGCCGAAGAGGAAGATGAATGCTAGTGCGATTCCTATCGGAAATGCAAAGCCTATCCAAAACTCAGGCCCTAACCCGGACGCATAAACTAAACCAGCCGCACCCATAAATGCAGAAGCACTGAGGTTTGTTGCCTGATATGTAAAGGCTCCGACCCAGCGTCCTAACTTTCCACCAGCTATGTAATAATCTTTTAAGTTCTTAGTTTTGCGTTGGCCGTACCATGCAATTATAAACATTAACCCTATGTAGACGGATACACCAATTAAATAATCTAAACGCAGAGCCATTATTCTTCCTTCCCTGCTTTCTTATCCCCTCTTTCTTTATACACTAATAAACCGTAGATTAAGGGGATTATGTAAGAGATGTAGCTAACAATCCACATTACCCAATACTCTTCACCCATTTGGGTCCCCCCAATCCAATAAAATTAATTAATTGACCCATATATATAGTTTTTGTTAGGTTTTAGGTGGCTTTGCACATAAAGTCGGATTTGATTCAGGGGTTAGGAGTAAAGCAGCCGGTTTCCCACAATTGCGATATTGTCTACTAAACTTTGGTTCATAATTTGTCCTGTTTATTTACTCGTGAAAAATCTCATCCCTAAATTTAGAAATCTCATCGCAAAACTTTTTTTCATAGCTTTTCATAACGGTAGGCTCAAGAAATGCAGCTTTAAAACTGTTCAAGGCCAATCCTTCGATATCGTTCGGGCCTAGTTTAAATTGTTTTGCAACCTGAAGATAATTATCGTTTAGGTCGCTAGAAAACATCGCTGGATCATCGGAATTTATAGTCACAAATAGACCAGCATCTACCAGCCGCCTAAATGGGAACTTGGCCATGCTTGAAAAATACACGTTAGTAGCGGAAACTGGGCACAAAGTAAGCGGTATTTGTTTTTTTGCCAAATGAGCTAATAATTCATCGTCTTCAACCGAACTATATCCGTGGTCAACTCTCTCCACATTGAGGGTTCTGATGGCCCTCCAGATGTACTCAGGGCCAGTCTCCTCCCCTGCGTGTGCAACGCGATGAAAGCCAAGTTCTCTTGCAAGTTTAAATGCTCGCTTGTGGCGTTCGGGAGGGTAACCAGCTTCCTTGGCACTGAGTCCTATACCTATAATTGGAACATCATCGCGACTTGAATCTGCAAGTTCTACTAACTTCACCCCTGCTTCAGAATCTACCGATCTAGTAATGGAGGCAATAAATCTAACCTCAACATTATAGCGCCTCTTTGCCTCTTTGCAACCAGCAGACAAACCATCCACAACTGTATCCCAGGGAATCCCCCTTCGTTCATGATAGGTGTATGAAAAAAATACTTCACGGTACAAAATATTTTGTCTGGCCGAATCTGCACCTAGCTCCGTAACTATGGTGGCAAAATCTTCTGATGTTTTTAGCACTGAACCGACTAGTGAAAAAATCTCTAAGAATTGGCTGAGGTTCTCAAATTTGTAAAAACGCGAAGCATCTTTCTCAGTAGAAAATGGTAGCTTGACATTATTGCGCTTTGCAAGTCTTAGGGCGGTTTTAGGTTGAATAGCTCCTTCTAAGTGAATATGAAGCTCGGCCTTTGGAACCCTTCGAACGAGTGATTCTAGTTTAACCATCCATTAGACCTGTAACTATATTTCTTGCAAGCTTATTTTAAATATTCCTAAAGCGACTGAGAGAACAATTATTGCTTTATTAATGGATGAGCTTCAAAGGAGGAAATTTAAGGGAGCCCCTTGTTAGGGTTAAAACCCCTAAAGGATTATTTTGCTATATATAGTTCTCGGTCAAGTGTAGTTAGCCGCTCGGGCTTATCTTCAGTTACAAGAAAAGTGTCTTCGATGTACGATTGGCCGACATTGACTGCCCCTAACCAGCACTCTAAATTAATAGTCATATTTTTCTCGATGATGGTTTCGTCCCAGGGCACGATAATTGGCGGTTCATTTTCAAGTATTCCGCACCCATGCCCCTGTAAATCGTGAATCCTTTCGAAACCCGCTTTTTTTGCCATCTCATAATTAATTCTACTGAGCTCCGATGCCTTAACGCCCGGCTTTAACGCGTTTTCCATCGCC
>CAYUMT010000040.1:0-5065 GCA_964446015.1 Hadarchaeota archaeon (SeqCode) | reverse complement strand
CGCCCTATTCCAATTTTCTTTTTTTCAAGGTCCTTTTCCTTTATAACTCTTGTTAAAATAGTTACTAGGTCTCTATATTTCTCAGGTGTATACAATGGAGCTCCGAAATATTTATAAGCTCTAATATCTTTTACTGGAGAAGCTCCTTTTGCATAAGGAACCAAAAATTCGTAATTCAGAATTAGAGTAGGCTCATCTTCAAGCGGGAGGATGAAAAAAGTCTCATTGTTCCAACAAGCATGCTGGCAATTGGTCAAATACCTCAGCCATTCTTGCCCCCCTAAATCCATGCCCGCTGAGTACACAAGCATCGCATCAAGTCCTCTACCCCCCATCAGTGCTCTGAGTCTTCCTATCCTGTCTCTCCAAACGTCGAGGGGCAATTCCGGTGCCATCCCCTTAGCCAATCTTTCTAATAATTCTTCTCTTTCCGGAATGGTCAACTAGTATCTCCCCTGCATTTAAGTCACTTGTTCATCTATAAAAACACTGAATTAGGTTGGGCTTGCACATAAATTAGACTATACCAAGACTTATTTGAACATCATCAAAATTAATGATACTATATTAATTAGCAAAAAAATAGTTATTCGGGCGACCGTTTGGGTGAAGAAGAAATCTTGGTGAAGTTAAAGCAAGCAATATTAAGTTACGATGCTAAAGCTGCAACAAAAGCTGCTGAGGAAGCAGTTGGGGAGAAGATTGATTTAAAAAAGTTACTGAATGTGGCAACGGAGGCTTTGAGAGAGTT
This sequence comes from Hadarchaeota archaeon (SeqCode), assembly GCA_964446015.1. GTDB lineage: Archaea > Hadarchaeota > Hadarchaeia > Hadarchaeales > Hadarchaeaceae > Hadarchaeum. The sequence goes on along the minus strand of CAYUMT010000040.1, from coordinate 4,314 downwards.
AGGTATGAAGTTTAGCCAAGGTGAGATTTTTTTGCCCCATCTTGTGATGGCCGCAGATGCTATGGAAAGTGCAACTAAGGTATTTCGAGTCTTGATGCCAAAAGGTAAGAAGATCGGACATGGCAAGATCGTCATCGGGGTTGTTGAAGGCGATATGCATGATATTGGAAAAAGTATCGTTTCGGCCCTGCTTAAATCTGCAGGCTTTGAGGTGTACGACGTAGGAAGAGACATATCCGCAGAAAAATTCATCGAGAAAGCCGAAGAAGTTGGTGCTGATATCATAGCATCTTCGGCCCTAATGACGGTGACAATGCCAAAGCAAAAGGAGTTAGAAGGTGAACTGAGACGTCTGGGACTTAAAGAAAAATATAAGACGATCGTCGGAGGAGGACCGGTAACTCCAGAATGGGCGAAAGAGATAGGTGCTGAAGGTTTTGGAAGGACTGCATTTGATGCAGTAAAAATTGTTGAAGAGCTATTGGGCAAGGGTGGTTAGAATTTTAGATTATCTAGAGGTTGTGGACAGGTCGATGACAGGCGAAAGGATTAGCGAAAAAGAGTATGAAATGCGCATCTTTAAAAATATCCAAGAGTTGGTTAAAGAATTCAATTTAAAGCCAGACCCGGAAAACCCCGTTCCAAGCGATAATTCTCTCGCGGATGAAGCCTTTGAAGCGGGATTGATGTTTGCCGAAAGAATTGGAGCGTATTGTTTAAACACCAAGAGGGTTGTTCGAGTAACAGAGAATGAGATAAAAGAGGCTCTGAAAAAAATTCCAAAAAAGATTATAGTTGGGGCCGGGAAGGATGCGAGAGAGATCATCAAAAGAGAGCCTGACGATGGAAAATTGCCGCACATAATAGGCGGCGGCGCCAGTCCTCTTTCAGAAGACCTGCATGTCAGTATCATGCGCTCTATAGCTTTGGAGGAGGTGGATTCAATTATATCTTCCAATATGTACAAAGTTGGTGGTCGTCAAATTGTGGGGATGCCACTCGAGGTTTACGCTACCAGGAGGGCTATAGAGTGGACGAGGGAGGCCACTAGAGCTGCGGGAAAACCAGGGATGCATATTCTGGCCTATCCTTTGAACATGAGGGCTTATGTAATTAACGCATTGCTTGACCCAGATCACATAAGACCAACCGATGGCGTCTGCTGTTCTCACCTTCCAGAGGGTTTTAAATTAGAATACGATGTTCTAACAGCGACCCAAACAGCCCATGAGTATGGATGTTGCGTGTTCGATCATACTACTGGAGAAGTTGGCATGTATGCCGGAGGCCCAGAAGGGGTTGTCATACATAACATTTCCGGAGTGCTTCTTGGCCAAGCGCTTTTGGGGCAGGATTTTAATGCCATAAGCGTTTATAATGTGCTTGACTTGCAGCTAAACGAGATACCAGAGATATTCTGGGCCAGGGCCTTGCAGTCTCAAGCCCTATCGAGAAATACAAATGCAAAACTTTATGTGTGGAGGCAGACCGGTTCGGAGCCCGGTTGTAGGGAATGGTTTTTGCAAGCGACTCAGCTAAGCCTTGTATGGATCCCATCTGGGGCGACTATATTAGTTGCAAACGGAAGACCGGAGGCTCCGAGGAGGGAGAACTTGGCCGGACCTCTTGAGACTAGATGTTGCATTGAACTTGCCCGTGCTGCAACAAAGCTGAAGAGGGCTGAGGCAAGTGAGATAGTCAAAAGCATTTACAAAATTTTACCTAAAGAGAAACTAGTACAGGGTCAATTCAAGGGGAGAAGCTTTGAGGAGTCATACGATGTGATAACCATGCGGCCTAAGAAAGAACACCTTGAGCTCTATGAGGAGATGCGGAAGGAGATCTCTGATTTAGGATTGGCATTAAGTTGATCGTACTGCCTAAAATTGCAGATGCGTCGCCAGTTTTTTGTAAAAGCAATGCAAATTTCATTGATTTGAACCTATCTTGGGTATTATCGCTGTTTATCACAACTTTCTGAATCTCTGGCGAACATGCGAAGGTATCACAGTCTAGCATTGAAGTGGGGATTAATAGCTTGAATAGGAGTGTTTATTTGAACAGCATCACAGGGCTTAAATAAATCTTGAGCAAAACCTTTTCCGCACAAAAATTGCGGCATTGGGTGGAAAAATTTACATGTCTATCGGTTTTTTATTCGTGGCACCTGAATGAATTGATAACGTGTTTTATGGTGCTATCATCCTTTTGGAACTCCACAGGATCTGCGGAGCCAAATAAATTGAAAAATCTATTTAATTTATCGCAATAAACAAACATGCCTAAATGTTCGCGCGAAATCCTTCTTTTAATTATGAGACCACCTATTGCTTGCATATATCTGATATGGTCAAAAACTGCGCTATGATTATTAACCAAAGATTTTTTCCGATTGACGTGCGTCAGATATCCTTTAGTTGCTTTCTTAAGCCTTTCTAAAACACCATCGGCAAATTCTTCGGGAGTAGCGTGCTTTGACTTAGTTTCCTCTAAAGGTTTCCAAACTAACGAAATGACCGTTTTTTGAGGATTAATGAAAGTTACCTGTCCGCGTTCCCATTCATGTCTTTTTTCAATCTCAATTCTCCAGTCTTTTGGATATAGCAGATTAAATCCATACATACAAAATCTTTCATAATCCACAAAGACCCCAATTTGAATTGTTCGTATTAATAATAAAGATACTGACAGCGCGGTTGATAGTTAGGAACCTAAAACGTGAGAGAGTAAGAATAAAAAGGATGAGGTTTATGGTATCTGTTGGAGGAAAGGCTGTTAGCAGTGGTAGACCGAGGAAATATGGTCTCATATGAAAGAGGCTGCCTAGGTCGCTAAAATCTTGAGGGTGAGCTAGATGGTTTCGTTCTGGGAAGTCCTGGATCGGGCGATAAACACAGGGCCCATGCTTGAACCCAAGGAATTCGACATGTTGATCTTCAAGAAGGCGAGCGAACTGGTAAAGGAGTACGATATTCGCTACGACCCCAGCACCCCAGTGCCTAGCGACGATAACCTCGCCGACGAGCTATTCGAGGCGGGGTTGAGGCTGTACCTAGAAACCGGAACTTACTGCATCAGCAGCCAGCGCCAGATAAAGTTCAGCGAGGATGAAATCAAGCAGGCGCTAAAGGATGTGCCCTCGAAGATTTTGATAGGCGAGGGAGCGGAGACGAGATGGCTTGAGAAGCGAGATATAGAGGATCCGAAGGAACCCCTGAACTTGGGAGGGGTGATAGAGAGCAACCCCCAAGAGGGCGAAATCTTCGTGAAGCTCTACCAGAGCATAGCCCAAGAGAAAGCTGTAGACGGCGTGTACTACGGACCCCCCTCTACGATTGAAGGGAGAGTATTGAGACCCGGAACTCCAATGGAGGTCCACGCCGGGATCTGCATCACTTCCTGGGTTAGAGAAGCTCTGAGGAGGGTCGGGAGACCTGGACTGCATCTGACCTCCGCATGTCCAAGTGCTATCGGAGATATAGCATCGTGCGATCCCGAGAAGGGCGTAAGGTCCACTGATTCGATTACATTGCCCGTCACGACTGAACTGAAAACGGAATATGATACTCTTTCAAAAATCGCATATTCCCTTAACTATGGGTGCATAAGAAATCCATACTGGCTACCTATGGTAGGAGGCTTCGCCGGAGGGCCCGAAGGTGCGGCAATTGTGGGAGTAGCTGAGGGCTTTCATGCTATACTGGTCTGCCAACTTGGACCCGGCTACTGTGCGTCTTCCGGAACAACCGTTGAGCTCGCAGGCCAGTCCTCTCGAAATACAATATGGGCAACAAGCATGTTATGGAATGCGCTTAACAGGAATACAGATATCATAGGAGGGGTCGGCTGTACTACCCGTGCCGGCCCAGGTACGGAAATGATGTTTCTGGAAGCGGCAGCAACGGCAATAGGAGGTATGGTCTATGGGGGAGGAGCTATCCAGCATGGCGTCAGGAAGGCAGTGCTGGTTAAACCAAACCAAGGAAGCGGCCTTGAGCCGAAGTTTCAGGGAGAGGTGGCTAAGGCAACGGCGGGGCTGAAACGGAAAGACGCAAACGAGATAGTCAAAGCGCTCTTGACCAAATATGAAGATAAAATCTTCAAGGCTCCCCAAGGTAAAAGCTTTGAGGAACTTTACGATTTAAAAACCCTCCAGCCGAGAAAAGATTATCTAGAAATTTATAACGGGGTGAAAAAGGACCTAGAGGATTTGGGGCTTCATTTTAAGACCTAAAAAGATAGGGAAATTAGAGAGGATATTAAGGGGGTCCCAAAGGGCTCTGGAGTTAGTTAGATGGTTTCATTCTGGGAGGT
>CAYUMT010000039.1:10829-13161 GCA_964446015.1 Hadarchaeota archaeon (SeqCode) | reverse complement strand
CAGGTCCCCGAGATTGATAAAGTAAAATTCGATATTGAAGGTGGGACCATAGACAGAAGTTCTGCAGGGGTAGAAATCAATCCCTTTGATCTAAATGCGCTTGAAGCGGCGATACAGATAAAAGAGGAACTGGGGGGGACAATAACCTCAATTAGCATGGGGCCGCTTCGAGCAGACTTGGCTTTGAGGGATACACTAGCTAGAGGTGCAACTAGGGCCATCTTACTTACGGATAAAAAGTTTTCTGGCTCTGATACTCTAGCCACTTCCTATGCTCTTGCAAGCGCGATAAGGAAGCTCGGTCGCTTCGATTTAGTTATATGTGGAGAAAAAACGGTTGATGGTGATACTGGTCAGGTGGGCCCTGAGGTTGCCGAACATCTGAAAATTCCCCATGTTGCATATGTTTCTAGGATAGTCAAAGTTCAAGAAGATAAATTGGAGGTGATATCAGAGTTTGGAAGGAATAATTATATCTTAGAGATAAGATTACCAGCGCTTATAACAGTTACAAAAGATATAAACAATCCCAGACTTCCGACACTACAGAGTAAATTGAACGCAAGGAAGTCTAAGATAGAAGTTTTTACTGCAAATTCTCTCGCAGATGTGGCTGACATAAACAGATTTGGTTTTACTGGTTCGCCGACTTGGGTGTCTAAAGTCACGATTCCCACCGTGGATTTTAGAAAGGGGAAAATTTTCGGAGATGGTCCCGCCGATATTGAAAAATTTGTCAAGGAGCTAAAAAATGAAGGAATTCTTTAGGAACAAAGCTTCAGAATATAGAGGTGTAATGATTTTCGTCGAGCAAGATGGCAGAGAAATTCATCCCATCTCTTTCGAGTTATTGGGTAAGGGAAGGGAGTTGGCTGATAAATTGGATGTCGAGCTTTCAGCAGTGCTGTTGGGTTATAAAGTGAATAATATTGAGGAGTTATTTTATCATGGAGCGGATAAGTTATTTCTTTTCGACCATCCTTCCCTCGATCATTTCGATGTAGTCCGCTATAAACAAGTTTTGGCTGAGTTCTTTATGGAAGTAAATCCAGAGATTTTTCTTGTGGGTGCAACACGTTTGGGTAGATCCTTGGGTCCTAGGGTCGCAGCCGCTTTAGAGATAGGATTAACGGCGGATTGTATCGATTTAAGGATAGACGAACGAGGAGATTTGATTCAAATAAGGCCAGCGTTTAGCGGCAACATCCTCGCGCACATAAAGACTAAGACCTTACCCCAAATGGCCACGGTGAGGTATAAAGTTATGGAAAAAATTGAAAGAGATCCTCAAAAAAGTGCTGACACGATAAAGAATGTTTCTAATATCTTGGAAAACACCGGTTTGAAAATTTTGAAAACGGAGAGTGGCGGGGAAGTTGATATCGCTGAGGCAAATGTCATCGTCTGTGGGGGTAGGGGCTTAAAAAAACCTGAAGACTTCGAGATTCTTAAAGAACTGTCCAATTTACTGGGAGGAGTTATAGGTGCTAGCAGACCGGTTGTGGACGCGGGATGGATAGGGAAAGACCATCAAGTGGGGTTCAGCGGAAATACCGTCAAGCCGCATCTTTACTTAGCTTGTGGGGTGTCTGGAGCGCCACAACATCTGGCTGGCATGAGAGCCGCGAAGATAATAATAGCGATTAACAACGATCCTTCCGCGCCTATATTTAAAATAGCTGATTATGGTATAGTTGGGGACATGTATAAGGTTCTCCCAAAATTAATTGAATATATAAAAAATGAAAAAAAGGTGCGTGAATTAAATGTTTGAGCAACTAGTTTGCGAGTTAGAAAGAATTGTGGGGAAAGACTTCCTGATAACAAAAAGGGAGCAAATCGAAAGTTATCTTACAGATGAAACTGCGGATTCGGTTAAGCCCATGTCAGCAGCTAATGTCATTCTAGTTAAGCCCGCCAGCGCAAGCGAGATATCCGATATTCTAAAAATTGCAAATGAAAATAAAACTCCAGTTTTTCCAAGGGGTGGGGGAACTGGGCTTGTAGGGGGGGCAATCCCCACGCTAGATGGAATCGTCCTTTCTATGGAAAGGTTGGATAAGATCGAAATAGATACCGATAACCTTATGGCAATTGTCGAAGCGGGTGCCACTTTAGGTTCGCTATTAGAAGCGGCTGATAAAGCTGACTTGACATTTCCTCCCCATCCTGGAGACGAAGGCGCTCAAATTGGTGGACTTGTTGCTTGCAATGCGGGTGGAGCTAGGGCGATAAAGCAAGGTGTTATGAGAAACTATGTTACCGGCATGGAAGTCGTACTCCCGACCGGTGAAATAATAATGCTTGGAGGAAGGCTGTTAAAAAATAATGT
>CAYUMT010000039.1:0-10729 GCA_964446015.1 Hadarchaeota archaeon (SeqCode) | reverse complement strand
TACTCCCGACCGGTGAAATAATAATGCTTGGAGGAAGGCTGTTAAAAAATAATGTTGGGTATAATCTGATGCACTTAATGGCAGGTAGCGAGGGAACTTTAGGAATAATTACTAAAGTCATACTTAGATTATCACCCAAATTTAAAGATACCGCTACCTTAATTTTGCCTTATGAAAACAGGCGCGATGCTATAGATACAGTTCCAAGATTGCTGCAAAGTGGAGTGATACCTTTGGCGATCGAATACGTGGAAAGGGATTTAATAGAGGCTTCGGCCGAACACATAGGTAAAAATTGGTCAGCTAGAAATGGAAATGCTTTCCTCATAATTATAATAACAGGATCAAGCCTCGATGAAATATATTCAAAAAGCGAAAAAATTTTATCAATGGCGCTAGAAAAGAATTCACTTGACCCACTGATTGCTGAGACCGGGGAGGAGCAGAGCACGATTTTGGACATAAGGAGCAATATCTACACGTCTCTGAAGAATGACACAGCCGATATACTTGACGTTACAGTACCTCCTGCCAACATGGGCAGACTTATCGATGAGATAGATAAAATTGCTAAAAAATTTGATACACATATACCCGTGTATGGCCACGCAGGAGATGGCAACTTACATCCACATATATTGAAAAAGGAAAAAGATGGTAGATTTGAGGAAGTTAAGAAAGAAATTTATAAAGTGGCTACTTCCTTGGGTGGGGTTATTACAGGGGAACATGGCATCGGGAAGACAAGGGTTAACGACGTTAGCTTGAATTTGAGTGAGGGGGTGGTAAACCTTATGCAGGGCATAAAGAAAATTTTTGATCCCAATAATATTTTAAATCCCGGTGCTGTTTTGCCCATCAAGTAAAAATATTTTCATTTCTTAAATTTTTCGTAACTAAAGTGACAATAAAGCCGTTATGTCCATTACATTGGTCCCAGTGGGGCCAGTTTTTAATAGATCCTTAAGCTCTCTGAAGAAATGATATGAATTGTTGTTATCTAGATAAATCTTTGGGTCTAACCCTAATTTTTTAGCCCTCTTTATAGTAAGGTAGTCACCCATAGCACCAGCCGCGTCAGTTGGGCCGTCAACACCATCTGTAGAGAAGGAAGCTAAGGCTGTGTTCATCAGATCCGAGATGTGGATAGAGGCGCTCAGAGCTAACTCTTGGTTACGGCCCCCCGTTCCGTTACCCACAACGGTTACTGTTGTTTCACCGCCCAGAAGAAACAGAGATGGCTTAACGGGTGATCTACCTCTCGATGTTTTCGCAATTGAGGCTAAGTATTCCCCAACTTCTCGGGCTTCTCCTTGCATTGCCCTCGTAATTATCTTGACGTTTAGCCCGTGTGCCCCCCCAATGCCCGAAGCGGCTTTAAGGGCATCATAATTACTGGCAATAATCACGTTGTGAACTTTATTGAAGCAAACGTCCCTAGGTTTTGGCGTTTCTAGCGACTTCCTTTTTTCACCCATTTTCAGCCTATTTAGGACATTTGAGGGCACTTTTTTGTAAAGTCCATATTTTTCGATAACCCTTAGTGCATCTTTAAATGTTGTATTATCTGGACACGTAGGTCCACTCGCAATAGTGTCCAACCTGTTTTCGACTACATCAGAAATAATTAGGCTAACAACACTAGCTGGGTATGCGACTTTAGCGACTTTGCCACCTTTCATCTGGCATAGGTGTTTTCTAACTGCATTGAATTCCTGTATGTTTGCTCCGCTCTTTATCAAAACATCTGTGGTTTCCCGTAGTTCGTCGAGTGTCACGTTTCTCTCCGGTAGTGAAATTAGCGCAGATCCGCCACCGCTTAAAATATAGATTACCATATCCTTTGTCCCGAGTTTACTCAACTTCGCCAAAATTTTCTCAGCACCCTTTTCACCAGATTTAGTGGGCAGGGGGTGTCCTGCACCTATTAGTTTAATTTTTCGCGTGCAATAAGAGGATATAACGTTCTCAGGAACGCATACTATGCCGCTAGAAATCCTGTCCCCCAATATTCTCTCTATCGTCTCCGCCATTGCTCCGCCCGCTTTACCTCCACCCACTACCACTATTTTTTCGATATCTCTAAGGTCGAACTTTTCCCCTGCGATATACAAAAGTTTCCCTTCAACTTTTACATTTCTTAAAATTGCGGCGGATGGATCTGCAGCCTTGCATGCGCTTTCAACCAATTCGATTAAAATTCCCCTCGCCTCGCGCAGTTTAGAGTTACCTGCATTTTCGAGCAATTCCCTCTCATTTTTTACTAGTATTTACATTCCCCCAATTTTCCAAATTTAAATTATTTATAGATGCCAGTTTACCGTTAGGAATTTCCCCTAGATATTTATTAATTTTGGGATTAATTCTACAATGCCCCTTTAATTGTAAGGCATCGTTTGGAATTTTAGGTATTAATAAGTAAAATCGGAGTTCTTATGAATATATTTTTAATAGATTAGCAGTAAATTATCAGGGATTGATAATCCGGTGAAGTTTCATGAATGGATGGGCAGGAACTATTTTACGAGTGGACTTGACGAAGGGGAAGATCACTAAAGAACAACTAAACAAGAGTCTTACGGCAAATTTCCTAGGTGGTAGAGGAATTAACGTAAATATCCTATTCAACGAAGTGCCAGCCAAAATAGATGCCTTTTCCCCGGATAATAAAGTCATCTTCGGTGTTGGGCCCTTAGTGGGCACCGGTTTCCCTACCTGTGGAAGGTTCAACACAACTGGAAAATCCCCGTTGACGGGTTTGGTTGGCGATGCTAATTCAGGGGGACATTTCGGGCCCGAAGTGAAATACGCTGGGTACGATAACATAGTTTTCTCAGGAAGGTCCGAGAAACCAGTATACCTCTCCATCGAAGACGAGCAGGTAGAAATCAAGGACGCCAGCCACATTTGGGGCAAGAACACCCGGGAAACTGATAGGATCTTGAAGGAAGACCATGGGGACAAGAATGTACAAGTCGCCTGTATAGGACAAGCAGGAGAAAACCTAGTCAGATTTTCAGCAGTTATTTGCAATCTCGCTAGGGCTGCGGCCAGAACAGGTATTGGCGCAGTTATAGGTTCGAAGAATCTTAAGGCCATAGCGGTTAGGGGAACCAAAGGAGTTGATATAGCCGATCCGGACAAGGTCAAAGAACTGATAGATGGGGCCTTGTATAAAATCAGAGAGAATAGAGGTGCACAGCGGAGGTCCGTTTACGGAACCGCAATGCTTGTGGACCTTCACCGTGAACACTCGCTCTGCGTCAGAAATTTGCAATTCGGTAACTTCGACCGCTATGAACAGGTGAATGGAAATTCGCTAGTTGACAATTCTAAAAAAAGCAAATCTTGCTTTGCATGTCCGATACACTGTAGCCACTTCTGTGTGGTCAAGGAGGGCCCATACGCAGGAATTTTCGGCGAGGGAGTCGAATACGAAACCATTTTGCAATTTGGTCCGATGGCGGACATTGACTATTTGCCCGCGATTATTCAATCTAATAATCTCTGCAATCAGTATGGCTTGGACACGGGTTCTGTTGGCCCGGTAATCTCTTGGGCAATGGAGTGCTACGAGAAGGGAATACTGACCGAAAGGGATTTCGATGGTATGAAGCCCACTTGGGGAAATTACGAGGTCTTCGTGAAGCTGATACACAAGATAGCCAATAGAGAGGGCATAGGCGATCTATTGGCGGAGGGGGTAAAGATGGCAGCCGAAAAGGTTGGTAGGGATTCTGAGAAGTTTGCCCTGCACATCAAGGGACTGGAATTGGCGTCAGAGTTGCGCGTGGTACACGGATTTGCACTCGGACACGCAGTATCCACAAGGGGTGCCGATCATCTAAGGGGCGCGGCAACGTGCGACAATGGGAGGCAGCTCCCGGAGGAGCAGGAATTGAAGTTTTTCGGCAGCGTGGGCGCAACTAACCCGCACGGAATTATTTTGAAGGGCAAGCTCGTGCAGTGGTATGAGCAAGTCATGGCGATAGCTGACGCAGTTGGAATTTGTAAGTTCGCTCTTTCCCCATTTGCTGGCATGGAGATGTTGAAAACACAGGAAATCTCTGAGATACTATCCGCCGCGACTGGCATAGCCTTCGATGAGAAGCAGCTACTGAATATAGGTGAGAGAATAATGACAGTAGAGAGAGCCTTTAATGTCAGGGAAGGCGCGACTAGAAAGGACGATACAGTTCCATACAGGATAATGTACGAGCCGATTCCGGACGGTTGGTCCAAGGGGATGAGGATATCCCCTGAAAACCTAGATAAGATGTTGGACGATTATTACGAATCGCATGGATGGGACAAATACAGTGGCATGCCGACCGAAGAGAGCTACAGCGATTTGGGATTGCAGGAAATAGCGACTTCAGTGAGAAATATAGTAAATATCCCAAAAAGATCTGGAGTAATTTAAATGAATGAAAAAGTCCTGATTTTCGATTTCGATAGATGCGACGGTTGTAGGCTTTGCGAGTTGAGGTGCTCCCTTACTAAGGAGAGGTCTACAAATCCCACGAAGTCTAGGGTCAGGATTATGAAGAATGAGGGGGAAGGGATCGATGTCCCTGTTATGTGCATTAACTGTGCTGATGCACCCTGTGCAAAGGTCTGTCCAGTAGAGGCGATAGTGAGGGATTCGAACAAGGGTGTCTTTGTGATATATGATAAGTGCATTGGATGCATGAAATGTGTTGAAGCTTGCCCATATGGTGCGATGTTTTTCAATCCCCAGAAAAAGGTCGCCTTTAACTGCGATTTGTGCGAAGGGGACCCAGCTTGTGTCAAAATTTGCGGATTAAGAGTACCTCCCCCCAATTCTACTATCGAAAGCGTAATCAAATATATACCTGTAAAAGAATTAGGGCCAGAGAAGCTGGAAGTATTCATTAAGAGTTATCGGGATGTTATAAAAAAGGCAAAGTAATTTCTCGACTTAAAACTTTATTTTTGTAGTTATATCCTAAACATTAGCTAAGGTTAAGAAATTCAGTTGTTGTTTTCATTGAATAGAGTAAATTAAACCTTAGTACCCGGCTCTTCTCAAACGTATTAACATTTAAACTCTAGAAAAAGAAATAATGAGAAACCTTAAATTTGCTCTGTACAAAAGGAGAGGAGGATGCAATAGTATGAAAACTCCGGAGAAAAAATATGATGACTTGAAAAGGCCATGCTATCGCGACACTAACCTACAGATTATTTTTTGTATTACATTAATTTCGGTCTTGGGGGTCACCAGCATAACTCCCGCTTTTCCAAAGATGGTTCAGGTGCTGAAAATAACGCCACAAGAGGTTGGACTGCTTATCTCTGTGTTTGCCCTCCCCGGTGTTTTATTTACCCTCATCTTGGGGATAATTGCTGATAGGATTGGAAGAAAGACGGTTCTCGTGCCCATGTTAATTTTATATGGTATCGCTGGAACTGCGTGTGCGTTCGCTCGTGATTTCAATCTTTTACTGATATTGCGTTTTATCCAAGGTATAGGAATGGCTTTCTTGTACCAGCTTGGTGTCACTGTAATAGGCGATCTTTATTCAGGGAAGGAACGCACCGCAGCAATGGGCTATAACGCTGGCTTTTTTAACGTTGGGGCAACAATCTTTCCGGTAATCGGTGGAGCGCTGGCCATTCTTGGTTGGTATTATCCTTTTTTTCTATCCATAATAGCAGTTCCAGTTGGATTTCTAGTCTTATTTTCGCTTAAGAACCCTGAGCCTACCGGTCCGCAACATTTACGAGTATATTTAAAGGGTGCTTGGCAGATAGCGAAAAATCGGCAGGTTATTGAACTCTTCATTATCATTTTCGTTGCCCACATAGTAGTTTTTGGACCATATTTCACCTACTTTCCACTTTTTATTGGAAATTCGTTCGCTGCATCCCCATTCATCATTGGGGTGATTATGGCAAGCATGTCTATTGTCGGTGCAATCGTATCTTCCCAAATTGGAAAATTATCCAAAATCCATTCTGAAAAAAAATTAATAATGGTGGCCTTTATTTTCTATACCCTGGCATTGACCATCGTTCCGTCAATTCAAAACCTTTGGCTGCTTTTGATCCCCTCCATGATATTCGGAATCGCCCAGGGGATTAGTTGGCCTTGTATCCGCTCTCTCCTCGTAGGGGCGGTTTCTCAAGGGCACCGAGCAGCACTTATGTCGTTAGATGGCACGGTTTCACGAGTAGGGGCGACTTTGGGACCCATCATTTCTGGGGTGATTCTTGGAATACTGGGAATGGCAAGTATTTTTTATTTTGGAGCTGTACTTTCCGTTGCCATGTTTTTACTAGCATTAATAATATTTTTAAGTAACTAGTGTCTTGTTCAGCTCATTGGATACAGATTTAAGAGTGTATACTGATTTCGTCGGTAAATTGGACTTATCACCACCTGCGCCGAACCAACTCTAACAATTTTGTATTTTTCTTGCTTAGTCGTTCAGTAAGTAAGCTAATGGTTATCTAATTTCACGATGAATTTAATTCAGCACGATTAATAAATCATTTGATAAACTTTTTTCTCCTCTCAAGAAGATTCCTTGCAACGTCAGTAGCTTTTTCAATAACTTTGTTTTCATTCACCGTCTTCACGATTCCATTTTCTACAATTATTTTCCCATCTATGATTACGGTTTCGACATCGCTTCCGCAGGCAGAATTTACCAAATGTGAATCTATATTGAAGTTCTCTCCTAGGAGCACCGGGGACAATCGAGGTTTGTTCAGATTCAATATGACGATATCGGCCTTTTTGCGTTGCTCGATTGAACCGATTTCCTCCCCCAAGCCCAAGGCTCTGGCTCCGTTAATCGTAGCCATTTTCATAACCATATGTGGTGGCAACAGGCTCGCGTCCATCTCATTAATTCTCTGAAGCAATGCCACAAATTTAATATGCTGAAACATGTCAAGGTTATTGCCCGAAAATAACCCATCTGTGCCTATGCCCGTGTTTATATCATTTTTCAAAAAAGTTGTAACAGGAGCGATACCATTAGCCAGCTTCATGTTGTTTACAGGACAATGGGATACATTAGTTCGCGTATTTTTAAGTATGTCTATTTCGTTCGTTGATAACAAAACACAATGGGCCAAAACAACATCTGGGCCAACTGCACCGTAATCATTTAGACACTCAACCGGCGTCTTACCGAGCGTTTTTTTAGTTAATTCTGTTTCGGCGGAGGACACATTACTGTGGGTGTGAATTCCAACTCCGTATTTATCGGCCAGTTCTCGGGCCCTCATGAAGTATTCAGGGGTGCTGTCAAAAAGTCCATGTAACCCAATCCAAACTCTGATCCTGCCGTTGCAACTATTGTTTCGCTTCTGGATTAAGTCTTCATTTTCTTCAAACTTGGTTAAGTAATCAACTTTGTTGGCGCAAAAAGGAGCCAGCGTGGCCCTAATCCCGACCTCCTCCGCGGCATCGGCACATTTATGCATAAACTGGTGCATGTCCAAAAGACATGTTGTCCCTGATTTCACAGCTTCTAAGTATGAAAACATTGCCTCCCAATAAACATCTTCAGCTCTTATCGACTTTCTGTATGGGGAGATATACTTTGCCACCAATTGGTCAAGTGGATAGTAGTCGGATATGCCCCTCAGGGAGCAAGAATGAGTATGTGTATTAATTAACCCCGGGATTATGACGTTTCTTTTAGCATCGATTACTATGTCCCCTTTGTGCTCTTTTTCGATTTCACTAGTTTTGCCAACTGCCGAGATTATATTGTTCTTGATAGCGATAGCCCCATCTTCGTAAATAGTGTATCCCTCATCCATCGTGATAATTATTCCATTCTTTATCAGGATTGATCCCAATATTCCACCATATTAATTCAATTATTGTATTTAAAAAACTGGTCTGCACGCATTATAAGTGAATGTGTTATGGATTAAGCTAAGTATTTATTAAGTCAACTAAAGATTATTAATGTTACTAAAATTGGTATTGGGCGAGTTTGTGGTTAAAGCTGAAGCTGGCGAATCAATCGAAAGAGATGAAGCAAAGCTTAAGCAGTTTATTCAACAGATACCTAAAGCGGAACATCATCTCCACTTTTGTGGAACTTTAAGCCCATCAACGGTGGTTAAAATTGCAAAACGCAATCGTTGTAAAGTTCCATTCGACGACGAGGAAAGTGCGAAAAAATTTTTCACATTTACAAAGCTTCCACAACTTACGGAATGTCTCAGGTTATCCTGCTCAACGTTTGAAACTGAGGAAGATTTCGCTGACGCTATGATTGATTTGGGTGCTGAAGCTCACAGACAAAATGTCCGATACTTTGAAGTTGGGGATAACTACCATTTCTATAATCAATTCGGCATATCTTGGGACACGCTTGTAAACGGCCTTTCTAAGGGTATAAAGGAAGTGAAACGTCGCTATGATATCCAAGTGAGATTCATTTTTCTTGTAGTTAGAATAAATCCACCTGAGCAAGGAGTGGAGCTGGTAGAGCTGGCCAGCAGCAGTCGCAAGCGTCTGCCCATCGCTGCAATAGGTCTCGCTGGTCCGGAAGCGGGCAACCCCCCCGAGCGCTTTAAGGCAGCCTACGAGCTGGCCAAGGAAGAGGGTATAAATCGTACAGCTCACGCCGGTGAAACGGCCGGTCCTGAGAGCATCTGGAGCGCCCTCAGAAATCTTGACATACAAAGGATTGACCATGGTGTTAGGGCTATCGAAGATAGGGATCTGATGTCCTTCTTAAAGGATGCGCAAATCCCACTAGCTACAACCCCCATAAGCAATATTCTGTTGGGCGTATATCCTAGCATCAAAGAGCACTCCATAAAGAAGCTTATGGATGCTGGGCTAATGGTTTCCATAGACTCCGACGATCCACCTCTGTTTAATTGTGACTTGATAGACAATTATTTTGATGTAGTCAAAGAACACGGGATGGGCTTGGATGAAATAGAAACCCTTACCTTGAATAGTTGGAGAGGCTCATTCTTGACCAAGCTAGAATTGGAGAAATATTTGAAGGAATTTCACAAAGGAGTTGCGAAAGCTAAGGAAAATCTATATGGTGATTAAAGGCTTAAATCCCTTAGAAATTTTTGTAATTGCTGAATTGGACACTAACTGAAGTTAGCCATCTTTGAAACCTCAAGCTTTATCGGGGGATTCCTGTCAAAGCGAATATTTGATTTATCATTAAACATTGGGCCATTTGTACATGGTGTATCCGATGTCTTTAAGTTCTTTTAATACTTCTGCGGCTTTCTCCACGCCCTTTTGCCAAACTATTTCCTTGATTCCGCATTCGCGCATGCTTAGACCAACCGCTGACAGCATTGCGATGAGATTCCTTGGATAGTGCTGGTCTTCCCGAATGTATCCGATGCGCATGCCGTTTGATGTGTAGAAGTAGCCGTCTTTCCTGTCATCTCCAAATCCGAAATGTGGTATAACAATCCAGAACCTGCCTTCCATTATATCTATAAATTTCTTCCAATCGAGACCTTTTGGATATTTAACCCCCAACATTGTTTGACTGCATAATCTCCCCTCTTTCGCAGAATTACATAAATTGGGGTCGGGCGCCTCGCAACTTGGACAGTCCTTGCAATTCGGACCGCGGATAATGAGCATGTTCTGCGGTTCGGTCATTTCGCGAATTCCATGTCTTATGGCTCGCCCCACGATTTCATACTTTTTCAAATACTTTTCTTCCCCCATCATCTCCATAACATCAAGCTTTGCCCTCATGGCGTGGAGTATTGGATTGGGGAAACTTTCCAAGCAGTGTCTGCTGTCACTCGGGCAGTGCGTCCACACGTCGCGCCAGGTCTTGAGGGAAGTATACCATTCCCTCGCCGGGGTTTTCCTATCATCGAAGGCGTCTTGAGCTTTCTTGTTTACCGACATGAAATTCAGCCCTGAAGGACCGTTAAAGCCTTTGTGCGAGACGAAATAATCGACGTCTATATTCCACTTGTCCGCGTCCAAGGGATTACCTGGAAAAGCAGAGGCGCTATCAACGATGTAGATTGAGTCGGGGGCGTTTTCCTTTACCAGTTCCCCCACAGCCTTGATTGGGTTAATGGCCCCATTCTCGGTTTCGACGTGGATTATGTGGACGGCCTTTATGTCTTTCTCCTCTTTAAGCTTCGTCTCCACGGCACTCAAATCAATGGGTTTGTGCGCGTCAAATGTAAGTAAAATGTTCTTTATCCCCAACGATGGTGCGATGATGTCTGCCGGGTATCTACCCCAATAACCGTTGTCGATAAATAGGACCTTATCCCCAGGCTCCGCGAAGCTATTAAGGGCCATGTCCATCACGGCTCTTCCGGGACCGACGACGGGAACCAGATCGGATTTAGTGTGCATGTATTTTTTTATCATTTCAATGGTTTCGTTATAATACTTGAAGAAATCAGCTCCCGTGTAACTGTGTGGCCTGATCATATATCTTAAAGTTCTCGGATGGAGGTCGGAAACACCTGTCAGATAGGTCTTTCCCTGGTCAAAGCTCGTATATTCATCTATATCCATAATATCTCCTCCCTTATTGTTTTTCCTGAGTTTAAAAAGATTTTGTCAAAAATTGGGAGCACAAATAAGTTTAAAATCTACTATTCAGTACATTCCAACCGTAAAATAATTCATCCGTAGATTGATTTAGAATCGATTAAACACTCCATCAGGTAAAAGGCTTTAAAATCTGCAATTAATATAAGCAAGGAGGCCACCAAT
>CAYUMT010000038.1:0-13385 GCA_964446015.1 Hadarchaeota archaeon (SeqCode) | reverse complement strand
ACTTTTAGCAACCAAAAAAGATTTATTCAAGCATGTCGTCTATATTTAAAATAAACATTGTAGCTGGTAAAATGGTCTCCATAGATATCCCGTATGGGAATTCAACTTTGTCATGTGAAATCCCTAAAAAAAATATCCTGAAGGTTGGATATACATCCCATTTAGAGGAGATTATGGGTGTTGAGAACGCGATCATTCAGCACCTAAGAAATCCAATTGGCACAAAACCGCTAGCTAGTTTAGTTAAACGAGGAGATAAAGTTGCTGCTATAATAACAGATTATACAAGACCTTGCCCCGACAATATCCTCCTTCCTCCAATACTAAGGGAACTTAAGGAAGGTGGAGTAAGAAGTGATGACGTAACCATAATAATCGCTACTGGACTACACGCTTCACTACATGAAAAAATCAAGGAAAAAGTCAGCGAAGAAGTCCTCGAGAATTATGATGTAATCTTCCACGACGCGGAAAGTAATGAAATGATTTCGTTCGGAAAAACATCTAGGGGAGTACCAATAATTATAAATAAAATAGTAGCAGAGGCTGACTTTAAGATATCAACTGGCTTTATTGAGCCACACTTTTTTGCCGGTTTTTCTGGTGGGAGAAAGAGTATAATGCCAGGTGTATCGGCAAAGGAGAGTATTTGGAAGAACCACAGCTACAAAATGATTGATAACTGTAATGCGAAATCAGGAATTCTAGAGGGCAACCCCGTTCACGAAGATTCTGTGGAGCATGCGCAGGCGATTGGACATAATTTCGTAGTTAATGTGGTTCTAAACATGAATAAGAAGATAGGAAAAATTGTGGCTGGGGATTGGAAGAGGGCCCATGAAAAAGGGGTGGCAATGGATAGGGAAGTAATTGAGACGGGTTTCAGACAAAAGGCAGATATAACTCTTACATCGAATAACGGGTATCCTCTCGATTTGGATCTATACCAAGCAGTCAAGGGTATTGTTACAGCGTCCAGCATCACAAAAAAAGGAGGGCCCATAATAATAGCATCAGAATGCTCGAACGGTGTCGGGCCGAAAGAATTTTGGGAATTACACAGAGAAGCGGGTTCACCAGATGAGGTTCTGGAAACTATAAAGAGGGAGGAACCGATAGGAGTACAATGGCAAAACCAGATGCTTGCAAGAGTTCAGAAGGAGCATGAAATATACTTAGTTTCGCAACTTCCCGATAATTTAGTAGAGGATTTCATTATAAAACCGGCCCAAACAGTTGAATCGGCTCTAGAATTGTCCCTTGAGAACAATGTAAAGGGCGCAAAAATAGCAATCCTACCAGAAGGACCGGCTGTACTGCCGGTTTTAGATAATAAAAACTAAGATTGTAGATGATCAAGATACAGAAAAAAACGATGATTAAAAGATCATTTCTTAGGCATGAACTGTTGCTGCACCTCCAATATTTCCTTGCTGTTTGCTGCCATGGCATAAGCCTCTAATGGTTCCTCGTTAAGATTTAAAAAAATTGAACCCCATTTAAACGGGCTGAGGATATCCGTGGCAGCCTCTCTTCTTCCCACTATAAAGAGAGCTGCGGAAAGTGCTTCAGCGGTGCTGAGCTTAGTAGGTTGGCCATAATTTATGGGATTAGCAGCCACTAGATAAGGCAGAATTCTTTGCTCTAAGTTCTTTCCAATTCGGGGCATGGGCTTAATTCGTTTCCATGAGCAATCGAGTGCAGTCAGTCCAAAATTTAACGCGATGTTTGCGTCCTCCTTCGAGAACGCCTTTTCTGCAAAAGGATAGAGCAAAATCGAGTTTCTAGGGATGCCTTTGGGATTATATACCAGATGCACTTTTCCGAACTTATTTAGTCGAATAGCTGTGCACTTTTTTGGGTCACATTCCTTAGCGCTGTAGACGAATAATTTCATATCTAACCAACCTTGATATTTATGGAGATAAAGATATACATATTCGATTTAGACCTTTAAACTGCTACTGCCAAGGCTAACCGGGGGTATAAATGATAAGGGAAATACTGTCCAACGGCTTCATCTTGGTCGGCGAGGAACTTGAATTGGTTCGTGGCTTCATCGTCATAAAAGACGGAGTCGTGGATGAAATCTCGGAGGGCTCGCCGCAACGGCGATCTACAGACTTGAAGCAGGGTTTCGTTATCCCGCCTTTTGTAAACGCCCACACCCATGTCGTTGATTCGGTCGCTAAGGAGCTGTACTTGGGGAAGAACCAACCACAAGTTGTCGGCCCGAATGGGGAGAAGTTCAGGGCAATGGCAGCAAGTTCGCCAAGAGAAATTAGTAGCGTGACGAGGGCAACTCTCATGGACATGATCGGCACGGGTACACTAGCTTACTGCGATTTCAGGGAGGGCGGAGCGTCCGGGGTTGATATACTCCGGAGGATTTCTCCCCCTCATCTGAGGTCCATCATATTGGGGCGTTTCGAAAAGATAGATGCGATGTCAAAGGTCCTTTCAAAGGCCGATGGGATTGGCTTGCCCAGCCTAGAAGTTTTCGATGATAGACTACTGAGGGAGATCTCCAAGATAACTCTAGGTGAAGGTAAGTTGCTGGCCACCCATGCAGCCGAGGTTAAAGGGGCAAATGAAAGCTCCATTAAAAAATTTGGATGCAGTGAGGTAGAAAGGGCCATTGATCTAAATTGTTCGTTCGTAGTGCACGCGACCCATGCGAGCAAGGGCGATTTTTCAAAACTCAGGATGAAAAACACACCGGTGGTCTTCTGTCCGAGGTCCAATAGCATACTCGGCGTCGGAGTGCCACCCATACACATCGCACTTGAAACCGAAACAGGGTTTTTCCTCGGCACGGACAACGCGATGTCGAACCAACCCAACATGTTTGAGGAGCTATCGTTTACATGGGCATGCCTGCGTAGGGTTAAATCGAGCTCCGGGGCCGAGGAGGCGCGTTCGATATTAAGGGCAGCCACGGTCTGGCCTGCTGAGTTCTTCAACCTGCCGTGGAGCCCAATAGCCGAGGGGGGGAGTGCAACTTTCGTGGTGTTGGCAAGGGGAAACAACCTCCTCAACCTTTCGGATGTTTATGCGGGCTTGTTGAACCGAGCTCGCGCCGACAATATGAGGGCAGTTTACCTCAATGGCAAAATGATTATAAGGTGAAAGACAAAGGAAAACTGTGTTCTAGATTGAATATGAACATTACAGTTGGTACGGTAACATGCAGGTTAAAGATGTAATGACAAAGGATGTAAAAAAGGCCGAAGTTCCAGGCTCCCGAACCGAGGCCTTGGAATTATTGAGGAAGCTGGGCGTGAGCGCGATACCAGTGGTGAAGCACGGCACAGACGAGTTATTGGGAATGGTCACGTTGCGTAAACTGTTTGAACACCCTGACGAGGACCAACTTGCGATGTTGGTCGACCGCGACGTGCCGACGGTCTCGCCGGACGAAAAGTTGGAAGCAGCAGCTGAAAAGTTCCTGATATCCCGTGCTAGGAGGATGCCCGTTTTAAAGGATGGAAAACTTGTGGGTGTATTGACCTTAAGGGATGTCGTCTACCGCGCGATCGCTGAGATGAACATCGAGGCGGCCGCTTCGGATTACATACCTCCCCGCACAACGGCGGTCTGGGAGGGGACTCCGATAAAGGCGGCCATAGAGATAATGGACCTTGTGGGTTTCAGGGGTTTACCGGTGATTAATGAGAATGGTAACATCGTCGGGATGATAGACGATTCCGACGTCATAAAGGTGAGCGAAGTGGAAGTCGGTTCCAAGATGAGCCAGATGTCCGGAAGGAGCGAGGGCGACAGCTGGACTTGGGACAGCGAGGACAGGATATACATCACAAAGAGCTTGTTGAGGATCCCAGACAAGTCAGTTAAGGAGGTCATGTCGAAGGACCTGATAACTATATCAAGGAAGACCCCAGTCAGTCGGGTTGCCCAGCTGATGAAGCAGAACCTCGTCGAACAGACCCCCGTCGTTTCAGCGGATGGAAAGCTGACCGGCGTCGTCCACGATTTTGACCTGCTCCAAGCGCTCGTTGAGTGATAATCTTTTAGGTTTCGGCACCGTTTGGAATTCGGTGAACGCGTGAAGGATAAGTCGGAAGAAATGATGGAGCTGGCTCGCAGGCGAGGCTTCATTTGGCCGTCGTTCGAGATATATGGGGGTGCGGGCGGTTTCTACGATTTCGGTCCCCTGGGTTCGAGACTTAAGAACAAGATCATCCAAAAGTGGCGCGAGTATTATGTCTTGGGTGAGGAGTTCCTCGAGATAGACTCCCCGACCGTTATGCTTGAAGACGTCCTGAAGGCTAGCGGCCATGTCGATCATTTCGTAGACGCAATGGCGGAATGCCAGAAGTGCGGTGCCGCTTTCAGGGCTACCGACATCGCCGTGGAGGCAACCGGCAAGGATGTGGAGGGCATGAAGGAGTCGGAGATAGATGATTTTTTTAAGAAACACAGGGTTCGATGTCCCGATTGTGGGGGGGATATTGGCAAAGTTTTCTACTTCAACTCGATGTTCCGCACGACAATTGGCCCCGGTAGCCAGCGCGTAGGTTATCTACGGCCGGAGACGGCGCAGGGGATATTCATCGACTTCAAGAGGTTGCAGCGCCATGCTCGCGGCAGGCTTCCATTTGGAGTCGTTCAAATAGGTAAGAGCTACCGCAACGAAATCTCGCCACGCCAAGCTATAATAAGGCTGAGGGAGTTTACGATGGCCGAGGCGGAAGTTTTCTTCGACCCGGATGACTCCCATCACCCGCGCTTCCCAAGCTGCGCAGATGAGAAGTTTAGGCTTTGGCGCGCGGCCGACCAAGTGAAGGGCAATGAAAATCTTGTCGAGATAACAGCAAGGGATGCAGTGGGGAAAAAATATGTCTGCAACGAAATCATGGCCTATTACATCGCCCTCACCAAGAGGTTCGTCATGGAGCTCGGCATACCCTATGAGGCGCTCCGTTTCAGGGAACAGAAGCCTGGACAGAGGGCACATTATTCCAGTGAGACATGGGACGCGGAGATATTCACCGAGCGCTTCGGCTGGGTTGAAGTGGCCGGTCTGGCGTACCGTACCGATTACGATCTGTCGAGACATGCCCAAATGAGCGGCGAGGACCTAACAATTTTCGTAGGAGAGAGCAAAAGGAAGGTGACCCCCCACGTTATCGAACCCTCATATGGAATTGACCGTCCCTTCTACTGCGTTCTTGAGCATTCCTTCACCGATGACGGGAAGCGCAAGTACTTGAGGATCAGGAAGTGGCTTGCCCCCATAGATGTTGGAGTATTCCCGCTCATCGGTCGCGACGGACTTCCGGAGAAGGCACTGGAGCTGCATAAGGTTTTACGGTCAAGTGGCTTTATGTCAGAATACGACGATTCTGGATCAATAGGGCGTCGCTATGCCCGGGCGGACGAAATCGGCGTCCCATTCTGCGTTACAGTCGACCATCAAACTTTGAGTGATAATTCGGTCACGATAAGGGATCGCGACACCTCGGAGCAAGTTAGGGTCAAGTTTGAGGATGTCCCGACCAAATTGAACTCCTTACTGTGCGAGGATATCAAGTTAGAGGAGCTGGGCGATTCGGTCAAGAAAGGATAGTGATTAGGACCGGAAGCACCACGAACAGCGACAATAAAGTGGGGTAGAACACCAACGCGCCGTACAGCTTCATGTCGAGCTTGTAATTCCACGCCAAAACTATATTGAATATCGCAGGCGGCATGATGGACAGAATCATTGATGGTTTGGGCGTGACATCCGACGCGATGCTGAGCCCCATGGCCGATATGGCTATATAGGTTATGAGGGGGCTCACCACGAACCTCATGACCCCGACCATTGTCAGATCCTTGAAATATTTCCTCGGGTTTACCAATGGAATCTGGTATCCGACAAGCAGCAACATAAGCGCGAAGAAAGGTTTCGCGAGATGAACGTCAAACGTATCTCGGACTATTACGGGGAGATATGCCCCGAATGCCACAAACAGCATGGCTACTATAAGGGCAAACGCCGCGGGAAAAGTGATCACTCTATCGATCAATTCACCTGCCTTGACCTTTCTCTTGGCCGCGGACGAACCGAGCACAACGCCAAAGATTAAATTCGGCACTGCAATCCCCACCGCATATAGAGCCGCCGGGCCGAGACCTTCTGACCCAAACAAAGCGTAAATAACCGGGAACCCTAGATGGGTAACATTTTGAAATGAGGAGTTTAGCACAACAGCGATGGTAGTTTTTCTGTCGTCCCTGGAAAATTTTGATATGGCGACTGAGGAGACAAAACAAGCCCCCAATCCTATAATTGCAAAGACAAGAGCATTTCCAAATCCCAGGATCTCGTTCATGCTGTATCTAGATATTGAGACGAACACGATGATTGGCAGCATCAACCAAATGGCGAGCCGGTTCAGAATGTGGAAACCAAGTCCTGCTATCTTCTTTAGAATTTTCGGGCGTCGAGTGATAACCCTGATGGCTATGCCCATTAGCACCAGTAAAAAGACGTAGAGCGATTCTTGGAAGAATGTCTCTGGCGTTAGTTCACCCAGATGCGCTATTGGCTTTAGCCCTTTTCAACCTTTTTCAGCACATCCTCGAAGATCTCTATCCCCACGTCCGCCTGTTTTTGCGTCAGGATCAACGGCGGTGCTAACCTGAGAGAACATGGACCGGCGGCGAGCAACATCAGGCCTCGCTTGAATGCCTCCTCCATCACGGCATTTCGTTGTTTGGTGGCTGGTTTCTTGGTCTTCCTGTCCTCGACGAATTCAACCCCGACCATCATGCCCCTTCCGCGCACGTCTCCGACCAGCTGGTGTTTTTCCTTTAGCTCGGAAAATCTCTTTCGAAGATAGCCGCCAACCTTTGCCGCGTTTTGATCGAGTTTCTCGGTCTTGAGGATATCGATGACCGCTAATGCGGCCTCACAAATCACCGGGTTTCCACCCAGGGTGTTCTCGTGTGCGTTTGGATCCCACTCCATCAGTTCGGCCCTTGAAATAGCCGCGCCGCACGGCAGGCCAGCGGCTATCGCCTTGGACACGGTTATTATGTCAGGCTCCACGCCCAAGTGGTCGCAGGCCCACCATTTGCCCGTTCGGCAGAAGCCAGTCTGCACCTCATCAACAACGAAGAGGATGTTGTTTTCCTTACAGAGCTTAGCAAGAGCAGGTAGATAATCGTCCGGTGGCACGATATACCCTCCAGCTCCTTGGATTGGTTCAACTAGCATGCAGGAGAGGTCATCCGGTGGCACGACCTTTTTGAGAATGGTGTCCTTGATAAAGTCCACGCAAGCCAAACCGCAGCTTGGGTATTCCTGCTTGAACGCACAGCGGTAGCAGTAAGCATATGGAACGTGATACACGCCTTGCATCATGCCCTTAAAGTGACGTCGCGCCGAGACTCCAGTGGTGGTAAGGGCGAGTGAGCCCATCGTTCTACCGTGGAACCCGCCGATGAATGCGAGCACGTAATAGTTGCGGGATTTCCATTGCGCAATTTTCAGCGCAGCCTCGACGGCCTCGGCGCCGGAGTTACCTAAGAACACGCGCTTCTTGAACTTACCCGGAGTCACCTCAGATAATTTTTCCATCAGTTCGACTTGAGGCAGCGTGTAAAAGTCGCAGCTATTTATAAAGATCAGCTTTTCCGCCTGTTTTTTTATCGCCTCCACGACCTTTGGGTGGCGGTGTCCCACGTTGGTCACTGCGATGCCCGAGCTGAAGTCCAAGAAAATGTTTCCGTCAATATCCTTCACCCACACTCCATCCTCATCCACGCCCACAAGCGGGGCGGTCCTCGTCAATGATAACGAGGTCACGGCGTGATCCCGCTCAATAAAACTCTTGGCCTTCGGACCAGGCGGGGTCACAACAATTTTTGGCCTATCGATTTTTTCCAACCTCTCACCCTCCCATTTTAGATTTTGATTTTTTCTCGTTATGTTCTTTGATAAATTTTTCTACACATATAAAAGCTATTCGTTCAACTAATAATATTTTTTATTATATATATTGGATAATAGATAACTTTAAATAGATATTATTAATAGTATATCCGAGGTGATTTGATGGTTGCGCAAGAAAAGAAAGAGGACGGTAGTAATCTGTTTTTGCAAGATAAGCCCAAAAATATACTTATTTACCTAAAAAAGGAAAATAAACCCATATATACGGCAATAATCGCCAAGGAGATAGATTCGACATATTCACACGCTTTTAATGTTTTATCTAGGCTAGAAAAGCTAAAATTAGTTTCCTTTAGGAAATCAGGCAGAGTAAAGCTGGTTAAACTCACCGAACTGGGGGAAGAGATGGGTAAAGTCCTGATTAATATGATTGGACTTATTAAACTGGCGGAAATGGAAAGGGAACTTTCAAAGATCTATGACAGAGAAATAAAGGGAAAATTGAGAGAGCAAATGAATAAAGACTCCATATCAGCCCAAATTAACAAATTAAAGGCTAAAATAAATGAATTTGAGAGAGAAGCATACTATAATGTTTCTGTTTTTGCTAAAAAGCTAATAAAGAAGACCGATGACACCTTAGCCGAGGCCCTGGGATTTCCTACAGGTTGAGGCACCCTGAAAAGGGATAAAATGACCTTTATAGAGTAACTACCCGAAAAGTTAGCGGTCGGGAGCCTTAATTTTTTACCAAAGGATCCCCCTGAAGTGGGCTATTTACCCTATATAAGGTAATTCAGAGTTGGGCAAAATCGGGGTAGGATAGATAAATAACCTTTAATGGGTTATAAAATTACTTAACATAAGGTTTAAATATTAAAATTACCCATTAATGAAGTGAAAATTACTCTGGATAGGTGATTGTATGGAAGAAAGGGGTGGAGCCGAGAGATTGCTGGCGCTGGCGTATGGAAATCATCCGAAGAGCTCGTCGCTGAAGCCGGAGGCGTTGAGGGTGATGAGGGCGCTGAGGGAGAACGCGAAGAGCATCGATGAGCTTGCGGCTGCGCTGGAGTTGGATATAAATTCTGCTGCCGGTCGAAAACATTTCTATGTGCTGATGAGGCCGCTGCGCGAGACGGGGATGATAGCGACTAGGAGATCGGGGGGCAAGACGATTTACTACCTCAGCTACGACGGGTTCAGCCAGTTCCTGAGGGATTTGAGGAAAGAGGCAGAGTACTGGTTGATGCAGGAGGCACGGCAAGGTTAAAATAGTGTGAGTGATATTAAAGGCGAGTTGGGATACCATGACTAGGAAAACTGGGAAGGCGGCCATTAAGGCGAGGCAGCTCGCGCGCTCGGCGAAGGTGGCCAAGTACAAGAGGGATCTCGTCGAGGCGGGTGTCAGCCTGAGCCTGCCGAGACCATCGGCCAAGGCGGCGAAGGAAAAGGAAGAGGAGCTCAGGAGACTTTACAAGGAATTGTTCCCGGAGCGGCGTGATGATGAGCAGAGTGCGGATCAAGGGCAGCAGGCCGATGAGGAGTTGCGGGGGGAAAAGCCCGAAGAGGAATCGGAAGAAGAGCCTGAACAGGAAGAACAGCCCCCGGAAGAACGCCAATCTGGATAGACTTACAGCCATGCCAATCTTGGACCATACGAGCGATTAGTTCATCTGTAGAATTATCCATGGTGATGAATGTGCCTGGGGACAAAGGGAGGAAAGCCGCAGGCCTCTGTGGGGTTTCCGTCCCCATAGTTGCCCTTTCTTTCATTTTCGTCAGCATACAGTTTTCTCCATGGTTCCGTTGGTCGTCGAACGCGCTTAGCGACGTGGGCGTTGGAGAGGCGGCTTGGGTTTTTAACTCTGGGTTGATGGTAAGCGGGATACTGACATGTGTCCTTGCAGCAGCCCTTTTTCTTGAATTTAAGGGGCAGACCCTTAGACGCATCGGGGCCGCATTGTTACTCATAGACGCAGCAGCCCTTTTTGGAATAGGTCTTTTCTCGGAGGCTTACGGCGCCATACATTTCTACTTTTCGGTGGCTTTCTTTGCGTTCTTTCCAGTCTCTCTTTTCGTCCTGGGCGCCGGCACGATTTTGGCCAAGTTTCTCAAGTTCGGGATTTTCACGATCATCATTGGGATACTGGCCGCCTTGCCATGGGCATTCAGCTGGAGCGCCGTTGCCGTGCCCGAAATGTTGTCCGCGATTGTGGCATCGGCCTGGAGCATAGTTCAGGGGATGAGGCTATACATTGGCGTTGCGTAGCCTAAGATTCTAAAATGGGCCCCTACCCGAGTTGAAAACCTCACCGTAACATTTTTGTATGAAGAACCAGTGTTCGGATAGCTTCTTCTCCATATACCTGTAGTTCTCGAACTTACTCCCCACTAGCCTCCAGAATCCCTTGCGATGGTTCCTCTCCTTCAGGTGTGCGACCTCATGGCATGCTAGGTACCAAATGAGATCCCTCGGCAGACAGACCAGCCAAAGGTTGAAGCTCAAGTTTCCCTTTGACGAGCAGCTGCCCCACTTGGTCCTCTGCTTCCTTATCGTGATTCCCTTGAAGTTCACGTCGAACTTCTTGCTGTAATGGTTGACCGCGTCCTGGAGCTCGCGGAGGAGCATTCTTTTTAGAATTGTCGAGAACCTCCCGATCTGGCTCGCGTCCGTCGGGTCGCACTCGATTACCTTCCTTTCATCGTCAAAGACGAGCGAGTTACATCTTCGGAACTCAAAGAAGTCGCCAAGGATAGGCAGCCCCAACCGGCCGTTTGCGCTGGCGCCAAGCCTCTTCACAGCTTGGTTAATCTCCAATAGTTTCTTGGAAATCCAGCGCCTCTTCTCCTCAAGCAGCTGGTTCTCGTCTTTCAACGACCGAGGCAGGATCACCAGCAACTCATCGCCCCTAAATTCCAACCTTGGACACCTTACCGCCCTTCGCTCGACCCTGTAGGGCAGCATCTCGCCGTTAACGTAGAAAGACCTTAAAACATCTGAGGAATCCTTCATTATTTTTCCCGCCCTAGTTTAAGATATTTTTTACTTTGTTAATTAATCAACTGGGTCTAGAATCTTTACTAATTTTTTAAATAGCTTGGAATATCAGTTGATGTCATGGTGAAGGTTGTATCGTTTGACCTTGACGGGACGCTGGTGGACTCGACATTTGCGGACTCCTTTTGGTATGACTGCGTCTCCAGGCTTTACGCTGAGCGGTGGGGTGTGAGTCCCGATGAAGCGCTCCGGGAGGTCAGGCGCAGGTACGACGGAGTGGGGATGGAGAGGTTGGAGTGGTACGACATCGGCCACTGGTGGAAGGAGTTCGACCTTGGCGGAAGTTGGAAGGGGCTGATTGAGGGGTGTCGGCCAAAGGTCAGGGCATATCCGGAGGCACACGGGGTGTTGGATGGGCTCCACCAGAAGTTCAAGCTTATAGTGATAACGAACGGCGTTAGGGAGCTTGCGGAGGTTGAGGTCGAGCAAGCAGGCTTAGGTGATTACTTCGATCGAGTGTTTTCAGCGACATCTGATTTCAAGGTGGTGAAGAAGACTGGGGAATTCTATCGAGGCGTCCTCAAGGAGATTGGCGTCCGTCCATCCGAGATAGTTCATGTGGGTGACAATTACGCATTCGATTACTTGGCCCCCAGGGAGGCGGGCATTCAGGCGTTTTTCCTCGATAGGGATGGCAAGCAGTCCGGAGATTTCGTCGTAAGGGATCTCGTGGAGTTTTCGCGCAAGCTAATAGCCTAGGGTACGAGTAAGGCGTAAAAATAAAGTTGCCGCTATTCTTTCCTAGATAATAAAGGCCGGGAAAATCGAGTAGCCCCTGTCAAGTACTACTCGTGCATACGTGTCTCTGAGGGGAGAGAGGGTTCTACTTGCGTGGTGGTATCCACACGAACTTCTTATACTCCTTTTTTATCCCGTCTATGCGCTCCTTGGGCCAAGATTCATCCCAAGCCAGACCCAAGTCTTCATCCACGATAACGACGTTTATATCGGTCCGAAGGGGTCTTCCCTCTATTATCGTGAAGACGTTGCACATCCTGTCCTTTGATCTACAATCATTGCACGCGCCTGTGGTCACGCACGGTATTTCGGTTCGTTTTCCTCCAAGCTCCAAGGCCCTTATCCTCATGTGGTTTGGGGCGATCACCTTCCTGATGCGGTGGAATGCTGCCTCAAGATCGCTTACCAGCTTGTTCTTGCCCACCACTACGATGGACTTAGGGTGCCCGTGGAACATTCCTGCGACCCTATTGCCTACGGCGTCAACATTCACGAGTCTCCCGTCCAAGGTGATGGCGTTGGTACCCGTCAGGAACACGTCGCACATGGTGGATTCCCTGATCAACTCGTGGCGGAGTTCCTCGGATATACCCCTTTCAAAACCGTCGTGTACCTCAATACCTTTCCTCCTTAACGCCTCGATAATTCCGACCTGTTTCAAGGTGGTGGAGTCGCCTGTCCCTACGACATCCCCTTCAGGGATTAAATCCAGAATCTTGTCCACCGCTTCCCCACGATTTCGTGCGTAGAATCCATTCAGGTTTCTAAATTTCAGTGATCTCAAAGTAATGACGATATCCTTTTCCATTGTTTAACCACATTGATAATACAGCTTTAGCTATTTTATATGCAGGATTTAGTTCATGGCTAGGCCTAAATTGCCGCAAATCTTTTATTTGTTTGCCGCAACGATTTGTTGATTAAATGGTATATTTGGTCACGGCAGAGGTCGTAAGCACAAAGGGGGGATGTCCAGTCCACAAGGTGGGGGACAAGGTGGAATTTTACGAGAACGTGATGAAGGGTAAGATTTGCCTCTCAGCATTCCGCGCAATGTGGCTGTCGATAGTCAGCCTGATGTACGATTCGAAACTTGCTTGGTTGAAGGGGACGGACCAGACAGTACAGCAGTGCCCGGACCCAGCTGCGGACGTCATCTTCGTGCTCAAGCGGGGCAGGGAGCTTTCGGACGAGGAACTGGCTAAAGTTTACGGGATATCGGTCGAGGAATACAGGGAATCGATGAGCAAGGACATGATGGAGATACTTCGCCAGCGGGGAGAAATCTGAGGCGTTTTCCATCACCATTCAAGCATTACAGGTCCCAGTGTAGATAGTTAAATTAATCGATCATACACAAAAATTGGATGAGAATATGGATGTTTTTGATGCCATACGGAAGAGGAAGTCGGTTCGGTCGTATATTCCAGCCCCTGTGCCGAGGGAGAAGCTGGGGAGGGTATTGGAGGCGGCCACCTTTGCGCCCTCAGCCATGAACCTCCAGCCTTGGCACTTCATCGTTGTGACCGATCCAGAGAAGCGTAAGCAGATCGCGAGGAGTGGGAGGTGGGCCGGATTCCTCAAGGAGTCCCCTGTCGTGATAGTGGGATGTGGGGGTAGCAAGGCCTCCCCAAAGTGGCATGTTGTCGACGTCACTATAGCCATGCAGAACATGGTCTT
>CAYUMT010000037.1:0-13737 GCA_964446015.1 Hadarchaeota archaeon (SeqCode) | reverse complement strand
AGACGAAGACCTCCGCCGGGCCGACCGGGTACTGGGCAAGCCTCTTCCCATGCACGCGCGCGGAGAGGGACTCGATTACGAAATCCGGCAGCATGCTCTTCGGCCGGAGGGGCTTGAAGGGGTTGAGCCTCGCTAGGGCTCTCCTTAGCCCGCTCCCCAGAACCCCGTCTTTCTTTCCCAAGTTTACCGACCGGTAAAAGGGGGCCATCGTGCGCTTTTATTGGTTAACAGGTCGGTGATCTCCTAGGATTCACCTTTTCGACGATGGCATGGGCGATGGTCTGGGTGGACGACACGACGTCGCTCGCGCCGAGCGCCTTCACCTCCGCCTCCTCCATTTCGTGTTCAACGCGGACTATCACGACGGGGTTTATCCTTAACTTTTTCTTTAAGCGATTGATAGATTGGAGAGTCTCCTTGATTGTGTCGAGATCTGGAACCGTTATGATCACGGCCTCCACCTGGGAGATTCCGGCTTGTTTGAGCACGTCTGGTGCCCGGAAGTCGCCCAGGTAAGCATCGTGTTCCGTAGAGATTCTCAGCTGTTCAAACAGCCTGGCATCCTTCTCGACCACCGCCACCGCCAAGCCGCGCTCCTTGAGCCTGCCCGCGACCTCGAACCCGACATCGCCGCAGCCGAGCACTAGGCACAACCCTTGATTATTTGCGTTTGAGTTTTTTGTCATTTTTTCACCCCCCCATCTTGTTGGTCCTTCACCCCGGCCACGCGGGTTCCGCTCCACTTGTAGTGCGGGCACTTCTCCGCGTCCACGACCTTACTCGCCGGGCGGCATCTGTCCTTGCCCAGCGCCCTTTCTATTCTCTCCCACCTCTCGGGTGGGAAAAGGCTGACGTCCCCGTCGATGGCCGCGCAGTAGTTGGACAGGTACACGCGGTTGGCGCAGTTGCAGCATCCTTTTTCCTGCATTTTTCTCACCCCAACCTATAGGCGATATTTTTCAACTGATGCGGAATTCGGCATTTCTTAGGCCGATATCCAAAATGCTGCTTCATGCCGTTGGGGTAAGATAGATGGCTAAGGCTCTAAAGAAGCCCGTTAATCTGACTTTTAGGACTTGTCTTAAAAGCGGGCTTGTTTGCGCCTGTGGCCAAAACAAGTTTTTGAACTTTAACGACATAATAGTTATGACTGAAATCAGGTGCCCTTATGGCAGATTACGACCAAGTCGAGGGGTTCATCGACTATACGAGTAAAGGTGGATGGAAAGACTACGTGAAAAATCAGGTCATACCTTTTTGGAAGGATGCTTTAGTTTTGAAAGAGTTCTTCCAAAATCTGAAGAATGAATTCCAAGGTCTTCCTCTCAACATCATAAACGAAGATGACCTCCCGCTTTTATTAGGTGGCGTTGATCCAAATAGAGAAGAGGTTTACAGAAGGAATAGCCTCGCAAAATTTTACAACAGATTCTTTGGGTTGAAACTCAGCGATTTACAATCTTGGGTGCTTGGAGGTAAAGTTCTAGGGCCTGACATAAAGGTCATCGTCGAAGAAACGGCTTTCACCAATTTTGTTAATGAGGTATTCAAGTGGTTAGATAGGGCTGTTTCCTGTCAGACATTGGCCACGTATGAAGAGCCGACAACAACCCACGAA
Organism: Hadarchaeota archaeon (SeqCode); assembly: GCA_964446015.1. GTDB lineage: Archaea > Hadarchaeota > Hadarchaeia > Hadarchaeales > Hadarchaeaceae > Hadarchaeum. Next base: position 12,119 of record CAYUMT010000037.1, on the reverse strand, counting down.
GAACTCAAAAAGAACCCTCAGAAACTTAAGGAGCTGATTTTGAATTTTTACCAATCCGTACTGTCCTTCTCTGTCAATTACAATTACCACACGTTTTTCCTTTGGTCCATCAAGCAGATACCGTACAAGTTCATGAAGTCTGCTTATCCAAGGATCAGTCAAACGATGGATGTCCTTCATCAAGAGTTCGGTCTTAGAGAACTCAAATGGAATATTCCGTTCAGCGAGGGTTCCGAACTGTACGATGAATACGTAATTTGGTGTTTCCCGGAGTACGATCCGAGAAATGAGGGGAAATCATTTGGTGGAGCCATATGCAAGGCAAATGAGGTGATATGGGAGAATGTTAGGAAAGGCCACGACCTTGAAAGCACGCTTTTAACTTTGTTTTCGAGAATCCCTGAGTTGGAAAACGAATATGTCGAGCGTGTAAGAGTGAGGGCGGCGGGCAGATACTATTCACACATCTATTATAGAGGATTGTCTGCTGCGGAACAAATACCATCCGTTGGTCAAATTAAAAAGACGGTTATAGAAATGTTGGATGAAATATCTCCTCAGCTATTCATCGGCTTAGCAAAAATCAATTATGTGGGCGATGATCGCTTCATTTTTACAAAAGGTTGATTGTGACAATCATGCGAGGCTATGATAACATAGAAGGGTTTGAGTACTGGAATACGGGGGCATGGAAAGAATTCATAAAAGAAAATGTTGCGCCTCTGAACCAAGCTACAACCAAATTGTTGAGCGTGAGGGGGCGTATCACAGAGGTCTTGAGCTCGAAAGGAGACAAGACCCTTTCAGAAGTCAAGGAGAAAAGCGAGGATGTTTTGGTTTTTCTCCTCGGTGGAATCGCAGAGAATGGGGAGTATAAAGAGAATAGTCTGGCAAAGCTTACAAGGATGCTTTTCGGATTCTATGTGAACCCAAGCGAATGGGTGACCATAGAGAGAGAAGAAGGAATAAACGCATCGGATTATGTGACGGTGAAAGCCGAAGACATGCCCTTCACAAAATTTTTAAAAAAAGTCAATGAATCCACAGAAAGTATTCTGAAATCAGCAGAAGTTCAATCCATGCGAGCGGATGAGAGCGAGAAGGTAATTCAAGATCCTCAAGAGATACTTAATGTCATTAGGAACATATGCGCGATCTGTTTAAATATCAGCGCTAATCATAGCTATTATACCTTCTTCATAGAAAGCACCAAGTTTCTTCCATGGAGATTCGTAAGAGAAGCGTATCCTAAGTTAAGGGAAAACTTCGAACCAATAATGGCATTCCTTGGTATGGAGAGATTATACGAGCCGAAGGTGAACGAGAAAGACAAGCGGGAGGATTACACGATGTGGGGCCATTCTGAGGGAGGTCTGGCGGCGAGGTTAAGCGACTTAAATCAAGCCATTTGGGAATGCTTCGCTGACGAGAAGGCTAAAGTCGTGCTCGATTATGTTTTACCTACGGCGATGAACTTGAAACAGGAATTCACCGAAAAATCGCAGCAAGAGCTCACTAAAATGGGGTGGAATTTCCCTGACTATATTCATGCCTCGAACAAGAGTTTCTACACAGGAAACAGGAAAGGAGTTCGCCGTGACGAGTATGTCATTTCAGGGCTAGCTTTGGTGAAGGAAAGGTCGCTTGTTTATTCATGGCGGGAACATCCTTATTCGGATGAGAAAGAGTGCAGCATCAGTCTATTCAAATTACTCGACGACCTATCGCCCGCGTTATTTCTTGGCACACCTAGCTTTGAACTGAAGATTTCTGGAGATGTGTTAGAAATAATCAGGTGATGTTTATGAAAATGGAAAACGCACGGAGCAAGGAAGAACAAGAAAAAGAGGAAGAAAGGAGAAGAGATAAGGAGCCCAAAGCGGAAAAGGAAGAACTAAAGAGTGCAGTTTCAGAGAAGTGGGAGAAGAAAGTGGAGGCTGTTGTAAATAAAGGCGCAGAAAAGCAAATTAGGGTTCCGATAATAAGTCTAAATGTTACCCCAGAAACTAAAAGACTGGAAGTAGACGGAGAGATTCCCGAGATTAGAAAGGAGACGAGAAAGCCGCTCGTGTCTTTTATGGAGCTTCGAAAGCCCACTATCGAGTTTGATGAACGCAAAATAGACATCGAAATCACGCACATAGAAAAAGGGAAAAAGCCCATCGATATCCCTACGGTGAGATTGCAGCCCCTGCCCAAAGTTATAACGACGATAACCGGATTTGACACGATTATTGTGAAGCCTGAACTGTCTCCCTTACCTAAAGTTACCGTGCCGATTTACAGAAAATCTGCCTTCGTTTCCCCAAAGTCCATCTTAGATCATCTCGACGTGATTATCAGTGAACAGGTAGGGAAGCATCTGGAAAAAAGAGGCGAAGTGATGTCAGCAGAAATAGGCGAAGTAGGGCAGGCCGTGGTAGAAGTGCCATCTCCAGCCGTGGGTGGAGAGGAAGAAATTCCAGATTTTTTTGAGCTTACTTTTGGAGAAGATGGGGGCAAGATTAGGGCCAGGGGGAAGAAAATTATTCTGCTGAAAGATTTAGAGAGCGATAGTAGTGTTGCCTTCTTGGAAGAAATTTGTAAAAGAATCTATCGAGAAAAAGTAGAAGGAGAGCCTGAGGCCGTAAAGATCCAAAGATTAGACGAAATGAGTAAGATAGAAATTGAGAAGCGGATGAATCTGAGCCATAAAATCTATACGATAAATCTAGATTATACTGAAAAAGAGAAAAAACTATGGTCGGAAATTGATGAAGACCGCTTGTGGGAGAGATTGGGAGAAACTTATACTGGAGAGATAGGGTTCATCATCTTTTTTACGAGAGACCAGGAAACGTTTAAACACTACGGAAAACTTCTGGAAGAGATTTACCTGAAATCCCAACGTGGACTAAATGTTGTGCCACTTCGCCACGTAAAATCGTCGCGGGAATTGGCGAGCTTGGCTTCTGGAATGGTCAGCTTAAGAGACAACGGACTTAGAGCGATAGATAAAAAAACGGGGACCCCAATAAATTCGACCTTCGACAGCATATTCAACGCAGCTCAAAAGAAATTTGATCAGATTCTATTGTCTGTTAAGGGGGAAGAAAAGGGGCTCTTCAAATCGGCCACGAATCGCAATAGTGGCCAAATAGAAGGCAAAAAACCAGAGTCTGGACTCCATTTTGATATCAAAGTATTTTTGGTAAGATACTTAACTCACGAGTTAAGAAAAGGGGGTCAACCACTCAAAAGCCGCAAAGAGATTATGGAAAAAATAAAAACGGAGGAAAGTTTTGGGTCTGCGGTTCCCGACATCCAAGTTGACTCAGAGGCGTATGAAGTTGAGACTCTATTTGGCGAGGGGGAAGATGCCGACAAGAAAATCGAAAGGACCATCGATAAATACGATAAAAACAAGATTGGTAAGGTTAACATAGTGATGGACAATCTAGGCTTCCTGATGCACCTCAAGGATTTAAAAGAGAAAAAGGAACTCCTCAAGGACAAGGAATTCGCTGTGGAATTCTATACTCTAGACCTTCAGAACAAAAAGTTGATTCCTATTTCAGATGTTATAAAGAAAATTAAAAAAATTGGAATAGAAACGTAATGCATTTTGCCGATTTTAAATCCTTCTGTTTGGGTTACTTTACTGTGGTTCAACAAGCAAACGCTAATCGTGAAGGGCTTCTCAGGCAGGCTCTACGGGACGCACTCGACCATGGCGGAAAAGGTGGCGTGAAGCGTCAAGCGCGCGGTTCGCCCGCTTCTTGACGCCCGGGTTCGCTGAGCCGCCGCATCCGCGCCAGCTTCCAGCGGCGGAAGTGGACGCGGCGGTGGGGCGGGCGCGAGTAGTTCCAGCCGCGCTTGTTCCTCGGCATCATCTACTGCACCCAGAAGACGTTGCCGAGCTGCGTCAGCACGCCTATCCTGTCGCCAGCCGCGGCGGCGACGGGGAAGGAGCCGTTCTCGAAGGCGCCTATGAAGACCGGGGAGTTCTCGTAGACCGTCAGGGTGCCGTCCCGGCCTCCGACTAGGGCGGCGGCGATGACGGAGGGCACGGTTCCCTTGTTGATGACCGTGACGGTGGACTGCGCCAGCGGCGCCAGCATTTCCGAACCGACGCTTGCGGTCGGCTCCGGTGACACGAGTTCACGCGTTGCGGTCCAGTCTATTTGTATCGTTGCTCCTGTTGTATTGATTCCGTGCCGCAGGGGGTAAGTCCCGGTGGGGGTGGCGTTGGTGTTGGTGACGTAGAGGGTGTCGTCGCCGTACAGCGCGGTGTTGTTCGCGAGCCAGCGCAGTTCGTAAGTTCTCCAGACTCCCCCGGCAGGACCCGCTGCCGAGGTGGTGCCCCCGTTCACCCTGATATACCAGATGCCGGACCCTATCCCCATCGTGGCCACCTTGTCCCCCGCGTCGGACAGTTCCCAACCGTCCCCCCAGCCGTTCTGGGAGTCGTCGCCCGAGGGGACCAGCGCCCTGAACCGCACCGCTACACCCGCGCCCCAGCTCTCGTTGGAGTAGACCTGGGCCCTCGCCCCCGACGCCCCGATGCTGACGATGCCGTTGGCGACCGATGCGCTCCCGGTGCCCACGGTCCACTTCGTCGCGTCCAGGCTGGTTCCCGAAAAGCCGTCGAAGAGGAGAAAGGTGGCGTTGCCGTCGCTGGTGCCCGTCGCGCCCGGGTTGCCGTAGCACGCGTAGATCGTATGCGATGCGTTCGCCGTCAGGGCGTCGGGATCCCTCACCCAGATGACGGTCCGTGGGGTGTTTAACCCGTTTTCGATCCAGTGGCTCAGATAGGTGGTCCCGTCTCCCCTCGTGAACCTCAGGTCGCCCGCGTCGTTCTCGAGCTTCCCCGCGGATATCAGGGACGCCGTGTCCAGCACCACCCTTACCTGGTAGTTTTCGGGCATGCCGCTCCCGCCCGCGGTGACCGTGATCGGGACGCGGTAGCTCCAGCTCCCGGAGGCCGAGACCACCACCTTGAGGTCCTCGCGGGAACCGAGCGCCTGGATCTGCTGCGCGCGCGTCGCCTTCTCGGTGAGGCGCGACTGCTCGACTACGACCGCCGCGCCCAAGCTGAAGAAGACGGCGAGCGCGACCAGCAGCGCCGCGGCCACGATCGCGAAGCCGCGCTCGTCGCTCACAGGACCACCCTCCAGCTGTAGAGGCTCTTGTTCGCGGACAGGACGGTGAGGTAGAACTGGCTGCTCGGGGGCGAACCTGAAAAAGTGACGTTGACGAGCGCGCCCGGGGGGATCGAACCGTAGGCCGCCCCGGTCGCGGCGTCGCTGTAGCCGAGGACCTGGACCCCTACCCCATTGACAAAGGCCCGGCTCAACACGACGTTCTCCGTGCCGTAGTTGTACAGGCTGACCGTCAACGGGTTCGGCGCAGACACTTCTGAACCGAAGCTTCCCCACGTCGGCTCCGGGTTCACGAACTTGGTTATCAAAAAGTTGTCAACCCATAGGTTGGGGCCCGAGTTTGCGTACACGCCGAGGTAGACCCAGGTCCAGGTCTGGTCGAAGTTGCTGTCCGAAAAGGAGTAGGAGAACCCGTTCATCGCGTCCCTGACGTAGGGTCCGTCGAGGTCGATCTCCTGGTGGTACCAGGTGTCGGCGCTGTGTCCCCAGCCAAAGACGTGGGTGTAGCCCGCGCCGCCCACCACCGCCTGGTTCTTGACCCCGGTGCCGTCGGCCTCCGTGCTCAGGACGGTCCTGATGTAGTTGCTGGAGGTGTCCAGGACCTTGGGCCAGACCCCGGCCGTGGTGTTGCTGGTCTCGGTCCACTTGATGTCCAGGTTTATCTTCTTGGAGGCCAGGCTGGGCGGGTCGTTCAGCTTCAGGAGGCCCATCCCTCCGGTCGAAACGCCCTTGATCGCCCCGGCGTCGATGGTCCACGACCCCGAAACGACGGCCCACTTGGACAGGGAGGAGCAGTCGTCCCAGAACTCCACCGCCGCAGCCGAAGAGGTCGTCGTGGCACCGGAATTGCCGTGGTAAACGAACACGTTCGTGGTGGAGGGGGAGGCGGGTATCGACCCTATCCGCACCCAAAAAATGGCCGCGCTCCCCGGCACGTAGCTCTGCATGAAGTAAAGCAACTGCGTCCGCCCATCCGAGGCCGTCCACCTGACGTCGCCGAAGTCGTCCCTGACGTCGGCGCCGAGAAAAAGGTCCGTCGCGTTATCGGTCCCGCCGCCCTTGTGGACGACCACCTCCATCTCGTAGTCCGCCTGCGCCCCCGCAGTCGACCCGATGATGGTCGCTTCCCTGCGGCAGCCCCAGCCCTGTAGCCAGCTGTTAGCGGCGTTTTCAACCGATCCCGAAGCGTGAACGTAGGTGAGGAGTTCGCCCTGTCGCTGCTCCGCCTCGCGCATGACGTCTATCAGCCCCTGCGCTTTGGTCTCGGCGTGTTGGGATTCCGCGACGAGCACGTAGCTGACGACGCCGAAGAGGGCCGCCGTGATGATCAGAAAACCGATTATTTCGGAGACGCCTCGGCTCTCCATGAGCAGACTTCCTGGAGGTATTTTCATCGGGGTGCTTGGTCGGCGCGGCTTTTTATTGGTTAACAAAACCGGCCGCCGGAAAAAGAGGGCGGAACAAGCCGGAATCTCCCGGGCGGAGGCCGTGATCATAACGGTTCCAGATTTTGACGCAATTAAGGAGGCCCTCCAATCTATCAATCGCCTAAAGAAAAAGTCAAGGATAAACCCCGCCGTGATAGTCCGCGTTGAACACGAAATAGAGGCGTTCGAGGCGAGGAGGCTCGGCGCGAGCGACGTCGTGCCGTCCGCTCAGACTATAGCCCATGCCATCGTCGAAAAGGTGAAATATCTCAAGACCAGCTAAGGATAAGGTGTTGCAAGGATATCGTCACAGGTAAATTCATGCTGGCCCCACTTCCTCAAACTGATTGGATACAAACATAAACACATTGAAGGCATGACAAAATAGTAGGGTAACGTGATTTATGGGCGCTTCATTCCGATTAGCACTAAGGCCTCACCCTGCAGACCATCGATGAGACAAATTGTTATGTTCAAAATTTTATGATAAACGCCGGCTTCTTTTGTATTCTTTTTCATCCTAACATCCCTATTCTTTACATTCCCCCATTGCGTGACGTGAACTTTATTTACTAAAAGACTATTTTCCCTTGGGAATGGAGCAATGACCGACCAGAAAACTGGAAGCATAAAAATTGGTTTCAAAGAAGCTTTAGAAACAGTAAAATTTCTGATTGACACGGTTGATTCAACATTGGAAGGCTTCTTGGAATCTGATGTTGAGTGTCTTAAGATGTTGGTCGGAATTATCAATAAGCTTTTGACTGAATTTCCATCGGCAAAAGATTCTTTGGATGGACCAAGAGTCGAAAGTTGGGAAAGACTAAAAACCGCAACCGAAACAGGACAGTTGTTACAAAGAAATAGAGAGGTTCTGCCGAGCGTGGAGGACATCACTTGGAAAATTCCCAAAGAAACCCTAGACGCAATAGAATCCAAATCCGCAGAAGAGCTGGCTGATGAAATCGTTAAATTTGTGCAAGAAGTTTATCCCGAACTATCAGAATTGTCGAGTGAAACAATGGGGCATTATCGGATAGATACATTTGGGAACCTCTTTAGGGCTTTTTGGGAAAAGAACGGGATTACATCTAAATTCGAAGTTCCTGCACGGCTCCGGATAAAAATGGATAGGGCCGAATTTATGGCGGGAAGAAAAATACGTAGCTGTGAAGGGATAAAAGAAGAAGAGAGTAAAAACATCGCGAGAGAACTCGAAACAAAAGGCGAAGAAGAATTAGCCGATGAGATATTGAAAAAGACAGCGGAAGTATTCCCCCAATTCAAGACGGACGAGGGACGACGCGAGATGTTGTATGACGGCGGGGTATTTCGTAATATCCTTAACGTGTTTTTGGAAGAGAAAGGGATCAAACACATCTACGGTTTACATCCTAAACTTCAACTGAAATTGAAAGGCGCAGAAATCCTGGTTCGGACGAAAATCCGTTCGCAAGTGCCGAAAAAAGAGGAAGAAATACCGAGTGAAGTTTTAGGGAAAATCCAAGAGGTGTCAAAAAAATACCAAGATGTGCCCCCTGAGGAACTGGCCAAGAAAGTGCTTGAGTTTGAGAAAGCCGAAATGCAAGAACTTCCTTACGGCCAACTTCGAGTATACCGAGCCTTCACCTATCGCGCGATATCCGACTACTTTAAGGAAAAAGAAAAAACAGATGTCTCTTTATCCGGCTCCCTATTTATCTCGGATCCCAATTTGCGTGAGTTTAGAACGAAGTTATACCAAATAGATGAAATAGTCAGGAAAGAATTACCAAAAATAAAAAGCGAGATCGAACAAGAGAAGCGGAGCGAACTGTTGAATGCGTTAGAACCTGAATTTCGGGAGTGGGCTAAAGATAAAAAAATCAAGAGAGTAAGCCAAAGAACCATTGATCTTTTTATCGCCAGCCGAGAGCAACCAACGCCCCGCGAAATAGCTGGATTGCTTTATGAAAAGTTAAGGACATAGATGTTCGCGCAATGAAAGAAATGGGCTTTTTAATTGGATTTTTTCGACATCTAACGTTGAGTTTCTCGCCCGACCCTGAAAGCCTGAATATTAAGGAAAAACTCGTTACTTCGGAGAGAAAATTGACAGCCCATTGGAGCCTCCTCTAACGTTAACTTGGCCAACGAAAAACTTTAACTTGATGTGAGTTGTTTCATGTAAGTTTCAAGCTACGAGAGGGCGATAATAGCTTTTTAATATCTAATTAGCGATAAGATTAACCCCTAATTCGACAGCCTGAGACCTCCCGCGTAGCGCTTCGCCTAAGACCTGGCGAGGACCGATTGGGACTTCGACACGACGCTGCCGTCCGGCGCGGTACCCGTTGCCTGCACTATGTAGGTCTTGCCCGCGGTCCACGCTCCCGAGTTGTCCGAGCCCGATATCGCCTGGCCGGGGGAGAGGTTGCCTATGGATATCGAGGCAGGGGCTCCGGCGGTGTCCGTCGTTACCGTCGCGGTAACGCTGTTCAGGCTCGTGCTCCCCATGTTCCTCACCGTCACGGTGGCCAGCTCGGTGTTGCCGGAAACTATGACGTCGGCATAGGTTATCTCGAGCTCGGCGCCGCCAGAGAACTTGCTCGCTTGTCCCTGCATCACCGAGTAGACGATGGCACCTCCGGCCACCGTCGCCGCGATCAGTATCAGCGTCGCTATCAGCGGCGAGACCCCGCGCTTGCCCTTAGGGAATCTCCTAAATATATCCCGCATGTTTTGTCACCGGGGAACTGGCGCGGTTCTCCCTTTTATCGGTTTACACGGCTGGGTTTTGCTAAGTAAGCCCAATAAGAGTGATTCGTAGAAGAATACCTTCTAAAAAAATACCGTTGAAAAGTAGCCCAACCACCATTCCTGGTTAAAGAGTAAAAAGGATAAGCAAATAAAATATAGTCATACTTAAGAAATAATGGCTCTGTTAAAGGTTATCGATATGAGTATTCCTAGCAAGCAGAGAATCTTAATGGATAAAATAGATAAACTGCGAACTCGTGGAGTTTGTTTTTCGCAAATGTTTTTGAACGAATGCAAATTGTGTGACTTGTCACGAAAGCCTGCAAGAGATTTCTCTATTCGCTCTACGTTATCGTTTGTAGAAAAGCTTTTGGAGGTATCTTTATGTTACGACATAGAGGTAGAGGACGGAGTAGATGTTCAGGCACTCTTAGATGGGAAAAAAATAATCTTTGAGATAAAGTCGCTATATTCATTTGTAGCTGACTACTACAAACTCATGTCAGACTGGACAAGAAGGTTTTATGGTGAGGTTCTCAACAAAAACGGCCTCTTTGCTAAGGTCGTATTCTTACCTTTACCTTCACCTCAACGTGGATTACAGCCCTATGTGCTAGACTACCGCAAGGTGTCAACGACCCATGAGGCAAGTTTTGGAGTTCTATATTTCTCTTTAGATGCATTACATCAGTGGACTGTACCTAGAACAAAGGGTGCTCTGCGTGAAGCCTATAGCCAATTGAAGGGAGCAGCTGCTAAGTATAGAATCGCGGTTATTGACATGAGATATGAAGGAATCAATGAGTTCAAAGCATATCAGTATATCTTGAACATTCTTAAACGTAAAAGACATGAAAAGTTAAGTGGAGTTATTTTAATCACATTTGAAATTGAAACATGTGGAAACACAGCTGAATTAAAACTGATTCTAATATCAAACCCTTTTGCGGAAAACCCAATAAGCACTTCGCTTCTCGTCAAGAATCCGAAGCAAATACTATCCTATGGAAAACAATACTTACTAGAAATACCTACTCGCATACATATCCGCAAACCTGGATTGCAGGATTGGATACAAATGGAGCCGGGTTACAGAATAGTGCACAAAGGAGTGGAGTATGGAACATTATAGCGATGTTCGGAGTAGTCAGACGAGATTTTGCCAGTGTTTTATTTCACTGTTGAGGGTTAAGGCACTAAACATCAATGCTATCCTTAATTTATGATAATTGTTTTTAATTCTTAATCATCTCTGTGAAAGAAAATCTGAAGGCTTGCTCCATCGTATACTCACTTCAATCGCTTGAGTGAGAAATTGGTTAATGCCTCGCCAGCACGCTTCTTGGAACCCTCTCGCTTAATGAGCAGCCGCCAGACTTTTTTAGCAAAATTCGGACTTTACGAGCAGACGGGACTTTTAGCAACGCCTACGGCTGACCAAGGGGTACGTGGTTTTCCCCTCTTCAGCCAGTTCACGAACGCCGCCCAGGCTACAATAAATATCCCGGCGAGGACGATCCAGCCCCAGATGTTAGTTTCAACGCCGCTCACCGGAACCCAGGGGAGCACCGTCAGCTTCTGGACGTTCGAGGCCCCCCAGCTGTTCGTGAGTTCGACGTAGATCTCGGTCGGCGTGTTGGGGGCCTTGTCGAATGTCAGGGTCTCCGGAGACTCGGCCGAGACCCCGCTCGTGTTGCCCAGGAGCGACCCGAAGGCCGACAACTGCGCCAGCAGGGACGAGGGCAGATAGTCCTGCCAGTATAGGAGGTTCCCCTCGTTGTCCAGCAAGCGCACGCTCTGCAGCCCGCCGCTCCGGGGCGGTGCATGGATGCGCAGCTCGAGCTTCGAGGCGGTGTCGGCCGCCACCTCCGCGACCATCCCCTCGCCGCTGAGGTTTATGTCGAAGGCGTACACCGTCTCGTTGTCGAACGGCAGGTCGACTATCTCCTGCTTGTTTTCGGTGTTTTCCCCCGCAAGCCGTGCTAGCTCCTCGACGGCAAAGAGGGGAAGTCCGCGGCTATCGACGACGGCGTCCGCTTTCCCGACCCCGGATATGCGCTGGGGTCCGTTGTTTTCCATTCCCGTGTCCTCGATGATGATGCCGATCATGTAGTTGTCGAGGTTGGCCAAGGAGTAGAGCGCGGCGCTGGCGGAGGGCAGTATCTCCAAGTCCGATCCGGTGACGAGGCCGCGCAGCTCTGGGGAAACGTAGCCCAGCGCGCTGCCCAAGGCGGCCTTCAGGTTTTCCAGGTTCGCGCCGAGGAATCCCTCTGTGAAGGGAGCGGCGGTCCTCGCGTAGTCGCGCGCCATGTATAGAAAGTTCTCCGCGTCGAAGACGGGGACGAAGCTCACGTCAAAGCTCACCCTGCTGTCGGCCATCCACGCGTCGTCGAGGTAAAGCACCTGCGCGTTTTCCACCGCGGCGTCCCTCGCCCAGGGTTCGAGCCTCCACGCCGTGACCGCGACTGGCTGGTGGAGGTACAGGGGTTCCCACTCGGCCTCGGCTTCGAACGCCCGCCCGCTGTTCGCTGTCGACCAGAAGGAGAGGTCCAAGGCGAGCGTCCCCCCGCCGCCCGCGACCCACGACAGGGCCTCGTCCTGAAGGGTGAACACGAACTTGCGGTAGCGGTTATTGCCGTCGAAAACAATCGGCTCCCCGCCCGCCGCAAGGAATTCGTTTATCATCATTCCGCCCGGACCCTTGCTGGACCCCGTGACCTGAGCGTCGTGGAAATTCAGCCAGCTGAAAGGGCCGTAGCCGAAAATTTCCTCGTGGATGTAAACCTCCTCCCGCAAGTTTTCAGGTAGTTTG
>CAYUMT010000036.1:0-14054 GCA_964446015.1 Hadarchaeota archaeon (SeqCode) | reverse complement strand
AAGCAGGGGGGCGCTGTTCTTGGGATTAGCTGTGGCCATACTTTGGAGTCTAAATCATCTAATCAGGAAATCCGCGGTTACAATCATCGGCGAGAACACGGCCAACATCACTATGGCCGTCGTTTATTTTCTATGGCTCTCCACAGTTTCGGCCGCAATATTATTCAGTTTTTCCGCGCTTGTTACCCGATCCTGGACCGGACTGAAGTTTAACAGGAATAACGTGGGACTAAGCCTACTGTCCGGGCTATTGTTTCAAACTGGTAACATAAGTTTCATGCTTGCGTTAAACTTGGAGAAAGTAAGCGTCTTATCGGTGGTCTCGACTGCTGTAATTCCCTTCGGTTTTCTGCTCAGCATCTTGATCGCCAGGGAAAGGCCGACCATTAGATCCATAACCGGAATGTTAATAGTTCTCTTGGGGGTAATCTTAGCCAGCATTTGAAATTCGAAATTTTCCCCAATCAAATCCTGACATAGAAACTTATTAGATAAGGAATTTCATTTTCACTGGGGTGGTTATTCCTGACATGCTACTTCAGGCACCTGAAGCACATCTTTGAGAAGGCCGGGATAGAGGTGAACGCCGAGAACAAGAGAGAGGTCGACAAGGTCATCCACGGGATCGTGCGGGTGAGTTACAAGGATTGCCCTTCTTCCTGGAGAGGGGTAAAGAGGAGGATAGCAGAGGACGAGGATGCCTTCGCCTTAAAGTTGAAGGAAAAATGGAGCAAACGAAGTTAAATTTATAGGAGAATTTGTCAAGGAGCTTTAGATGGCTGGATTCATCGCTTGGAAAGTCCTTCTGACGGTGAAGGACGTGAAGGGGAAATGTGAGGCCGGCTTCAAGGTCGGCGACCAGATTGAGTTAATCGGCGACAACATAATGAAAGGTCAGGTCAAGTGCGTCTATGCGCTAAACGCGATCTGGCCCCTTGTTCGGACGGTGGCGTTCGGTGGCAAGATACCCGAGGATTCGCCCCTGTGCACAGATAAGGGGACATTCATGGGATGTTGTCCAGATCCCAACAACCTAGTCACCTTCGAGATAAAGAGGGACGGCATCTACTGGAGGACCCCCGAGTCCTGCTACACCAAGGAAACGCACAGCTTTGTCCCGATGGATGAGGGGAAGAAATGAAAAAAGTAGATTTTCCGGCCGAGGATGCCTGGCTGGAGTGGAAGAAGCGAAAGACCTCAAAGTACGGCAAGAACAGGGCAAGTCTGAAGGTGGTAAAAATTGCACCCATGGCCCCGACATTCAAGAAATCCTATCCGGATGATTGGGAGCCTTGGAAGAAGAGGAAGTGCGATGCCGGCTTCGAGGTGGGCCACGAATTCGTGGTAGAGGAGGGCAAGAAGCTTGTAGGTGGAAAGGTATTCTGCGCCTCGGCCATCGTCGACACCATAAAGGACATCTGGGGCGTGACCTACGACTGCTTCTTCCCCTGGGATCATGAAGCGAGGGGCCCAAACGCATATCGCCTGAAGGGTGAGGAGGAACGCGAGAGGACGATCGGAAGATGCGAGGATCTAAATCACACCGTCCACTTCGAGATAAGGAGAACAAAAGAAAAGTAATATTCCATTAACTTCAGAAAATCCACTTAAGCATCGGACGAGTAATGAGATTGAGTGGTCACTTGAAGGTAGCCATCATCTCGGATCCTCACCTGGGGGCGAAGTGGGGGTCGCCTCGCGAGCAGGACTCTTTTATCCAGTTCCGAGAGGCGATCGAGAGGTCCCTTGAACTCGGGGCACAGCTCATAATCCTTCTTGGAGATATCTTCGACACGCGCATCCCGCGCCAGGAGGTGTGGGCCCAGGCCCTGCGCATACTATCCCTGCCGCTTGCCCAAGGGAAAAGCGAGGCCGACCTCGAGCGGGCCATAGACAAAAGCCCAGACGAAATATCGCCGGTTGCCCTGCATGGGATCCCGGTCGTCGCCATCCACGGTAACCACGAGCGGCGCACCCGCGGGCTGACGAACCCGGTTGAGGCCCTGGAGGCTGCCGGGCTCCTAATACACCTTCACCACAGCACACTAATTTTCAAGACACCAAACGCCAGGCTCGCGATACACGGGATGAGCAGCGTCCCCGAGCAGCATGCGCAAAGGGTACTCTCTGCGTGGAACCCGAAACCGGTGGACGGCGCGATAAACATATTTGCCCTACACCAATCCGTCGGGAAGTTTGTCTTCTCCGGCGAGGAGTCGCCCACGCTGGACATCCCCGACCTCCCGCCCGGGTTTTCCCTGTACCTATGCGGGCACATACACTACCGCAACGAGGCCTCGGCTCAGGGCAGACCGCTGATATTCCCTGGCAGCACGGAGCGGACCCAGCTCATAAAGATAGAGGCCGACACGCCGAAGGGATTCTACATCGTGGATATAGGGGATGGGTTAAGCCACGAGTTCGTTGAGTTAAAGTCCCAGCGAGACTTTTTCTACGAGGAGATGAGGTTCGATGGAGTCACGATTTCCGATTTGAACAGGTCCGTGAGGGAAAAGGTGCAGGAACTGCTGGGCCTACAGAGAAAAAACCCAGAGAAGCTACCCCTCATAAGGCTGAGGCTGATGGGGACCCTCGCCAAGGAAGCATCGCGCAGCGAGTTCGACGAGAAGGCTGTCTCGGATGAATTCGGCGGGAAGGCCATCTTGGTGGTCGGAAAGGCCGACCTGCAGGCGCCGGGGCTGGGGGAGAAGGTGCAGATGCTGCGCGATCTCAGGGAGAGGCGGATGTCCATGGACGAGACGGCGATGGCCCTCCTTGAGGACAGCCTGCGTGAGGCGGCCAACGTGAAGATGTTCGACGTGAGATCCCTCTACAACCTCCTCATCGCGGACAGGGGCGAGGAGGCCCTGCAGAAGATCTACAGCGTGGTGGACAGCCTGGTGAAAGCCGATATGGGGGTAAAAAGGAATGATAACCTTCGTCAAGCTTAAGAACTGGAAGTCGCACCGCGAGACCGAGCTACGCTTTGGCGACGGGACAAACGTCCTGATCGGGATGATGGGTGCAGGGAAGTCGTCCGTTATGGACGGGATCACATACGCGCTATTCGGTACCCTTCCGGCCATTCAATCGAGGCGCATCAAGCTCGACGACCTAATCACGAGCAGGCCCAAGCCCATGGACAGGGCGGAGGTGGAGGTCGGCTTCCTCAACATGGATGGCGACGAGTTCACGGTCAAGCGCGTGATAGGGCGAGGTTCGGGCACAACTCTGTCGGAGGTGAGAAAATCATCCGGCGAACTTATGGAGGGGCCAAACTCATCGAGAGTGACCGAGCTAATACGCTCGTTATTGGACCTTGATTATGACCTGTTCGAGCGCGCCATCTACTCGGAACAGAACCGCCTCGACTACTTCCTCACGCTTCCGCGCGGAAAGCGCATGGAGAGCATAGACGAACTTTTGGGGATAAACAAGCTGGAGAAGGCCCGCAAGGGCGTGGGGTCTCTGTCCAACCGACTTACGGACCGGGCGAGCGAGCGCGAGATTGCCGCGGACAACCTGAGGAAGGACCCATCAATACCTGCCTTGCCGGCACAAATTCAGGAGCTTCAAGGTCTGGAGAACTCCAAGCGGGAAACCTGGGCCAAGCTCCAGCAGCTGCAGCCTGAGCTGGAATCCATTCGAGCGCAGGACCAGCAGTTCAGGAAGGTTGAGCGCGACATCGCCGCCCTCCAGCAGTCCCGCCGCGAGCTTGAAGGTACCATCGCGGCGCTGAACAGGTCGATCGAGCTGCTGAAGCAGAGGCTCGGGGCATCTGCCGGCTCTTCGATTGATGATATCCAATCTGAGTTAAACGGCATGGAGCAGGCCCACTCTGAAAAAGTTTCCAAATTAGACATGTTAGGCTCAGATTTCACCTCGGTAACTTCAAAGTTGCAAAGCCTGGAAACTCGGAAGTCGATTTTAAGCGACAACCTTGGTAAAATATCGGCCCAAATCGAGCGAAAGCGAAAGTTGAGGGCTGAGTTGGAAAAGTCGAGGCCGGATGAGCTTTCCACCAGCATGGGGAGGCTTCAGGGAGAGCTTCGCCAGGCAGAGGACGAGTTAGCCGGTCACCGCGCCCGAATCCAGGACCTAAAACTGGCAATTGAGAATCTCTTGAGCGCTGGAGCCAGCTGCCCGGTTTGTGAAAGCCCGCTGGATGAAAGCAGGAAAGCTGCGCTGATGAACCAACGCAGGGAGGAGTTGGATGCGCTCAAGGGGCGCGCCGAGGGGGCCGATTCTCTATCGAAGAGGCTGAGTGAAGAGTTGGGTCAGGTTCAGGAAAAACACAGGAAGGCCATCTTGCTTGAGAAGGAGGTGGAGGACCTCCCGAAGATCGAGGCAGATTCCTCAGAGCTATCGAGGCAACTATCCGAGATCGAGGTGGAATCTCCAAGCCTGCGCGAGAAAAGTGAAAAGTTGGCGGCCGATGTCGAAATCTCGAAGAGGGAGGCCGATGAGATGCGAGATAGGATTTCGGTCCTCAGGCAGAAATTACAGAACAGGACCGACCTGGACTCCCGGTCCATGGAGTTGAAACTGAAGCTCGAGGAGAGCGCACGCGTCAAGCAGGGCCTCGACCAGATGGGGGAGACATACGACGAGGCGAAGGTGGAGTCAGTCCGAAGGCGGTTGGAAGAGCTCGTCGGGACGCAGGAGCGCCTCCGCGCGGAATTTCAAGGTAAGGAGCAGCTGATAACTGAAAAGAAAAAGCTGGTGGAGAGCATAAAGGAGAAAATTGGCCTGATATCACGTTACGATGCGGAGGTCAACCACCTGCGCGAGGCGGCCCAGGCGCTCAGCACGATACAGACGGCGCTGGCGAGGACCCAGACTGCAATGAGGAAGATGTTCATCGAAGGGGTCAACCTGGTCATGGGGGAACTCTGGGAAAGCATATATCCCTACGGTGATTTCGTTGGGATTCAGCTGGCGGTCGAGGAGGGCGAACGCGGCGACTACGTACTGCAGCTCAGGGACAGGGCCGGTAACTGGATACCGGTAGACGGTATAGCAAGTGGAGGCGAACGGACGGACGCAGCATTGGCCCTCAGGATCTCATTCTCCACGGTGCTCGCGCCCAAGCTCAAGTGGATAGTCTTCGACGAGCCGACACACAACCTTGACTCGGAGGGCATCCAGGAGCTGGCCAAGGTCATGAGGGAGCGCCTCCCCGAGGTCGTGCGGCAGATATTGCTGATAACTCACGAGGAGAAGCTTGAGGCCGCGGTTAGCGGTTACCTATACAGGTTTTACAGGGACAAGGGCGCGGATGAGCCGACGAGGGTGGAGCAGGCAAGCTCACCAGAACTTTATTAGCATACAAATTTTGCTCATAAACCCAAACACCAGCTGACTATGGACGACCTTTTCAATCTCAGCAAAGGGTAAGAGCAAGCGAAAAAGATTCTAGGACTTCTTTTTCTTCTCGTGGCTTATCCACCAGATGAGCCCTAAACCTATAGGGATCCCGAATATGATTAAAACCCAGATTAATGCCGTAAGGCAAGAATACACGAGATAGTCTAATGTCCAATTTGCAAAAGCAACATTCCAGTTTCCATCAGTGAAAACCTTGATGCAGAACACAATGAAAACCAATAGCGATATTCCTCCTCCTCCGCTTGTCGCGCGCGAGCGAGTGCCAAAGATTTGATATTCTTTCTTTTTATTTTTGGGTAATTTTTGCCACCATAGCCAACCTGCCACTGCTGCTAAAATTACCGGGACCCCAATCAAGAGAGCTTCCCAGAAAATCAAATTTATTATAAAAGTAACTAAATGTTTCATTGTCCATTGACCTAAAGTCGAAGGTACCAGACCAGTTAATTGAGCATCTCCTACGAACCCTAAATAGACAAGAATTGCACCGATCGATACCAAAATGGCTCCCACTACAAATAAAGCAAGCACGTCCCAATGCTTTCTCAAGAATTTTCTCCATATCCCGGAATCATTTTCTGGTTTAGTTTTCGCCATCATGATTTCCTCTTCCTTTTTAATTTATAAAAATAACGGTACTTGTTCTACATATGTAATTAAAATGGTCTATTGAGGTTGGAGGTAATTTCTCTCATATTATAAATTCGTGAAAACGGGCTGTTTGTCAACCTTTTTTCATTGAGTGTGAACCAATTGGTGGTCAGTGTCGTCCGCATCATCTGTTTGGGATACAAGTTTTACCTTGCCAACGGCTTTAGTTCCGTGACCACTTTCTGAACGATTTCCGGGGCGTTTCCCAAGTACTGGCTAGGGTCCATAACCCCCTCCAGCTCTGCCGACGAGATGTACTTCGTCACCTCGGGGTCACGGCTCAGGACGGTCAGCAAGGGCTTTACCTCCACGATTGAAATCGCGCTGCATTTCTTGAGCAGGGCGTGGGCGTCCTGGCGGTTCATCCCTCTTAGGGCAAGTTCGATCATGACGGCCTCGGACATGTTAAGGCCGCGCGTAAGCCCCAGGTTTCGCTTCATCCTCTCGGGGAAGACAAGTAGGTTGTCGAGCACGAAGATGGATGTCTTCAGCATGTCCTCAATCAGGAGGAAGGACTCCGGCAGGATGACCCGCTCGCATGAAGAGTTTGTCAGGTCTCGCTCATGCTCCAGCACGACGTTCTCCATGGCCGAGTGGGCGATGCCGCGAACTACCCTCGCCAAACCGCAAATCTTCTCGCATCGATACGGGTTGCGCTTCTGAGGCATGGTGCTGCTGCCCACCTGTTTGGTCATGAAAGGCTCAGAGACTTCGCCTATCTCAGTGCGCTGGAGATTCCGGATCTCGCGGGCGATTTTTTCAAGTGAGCTGCCGAGCAGACCAAAAAATGACATGAGCTCGGCGTAACGGTCACGCTGCAGGATCTGGTTTGATGCCGAGGATGGAGACAGATTTAACTCATCCATGACTAGCCTTTGAACCTCCTGTCCTTTCCCACCCCACGCGGCACCA
Organism: Hadarchaeota archaeon (SeqCode); assembly: GCA_964446015.1. Taxonomy (GTDB): domain Archaea; phylum Hadarchaeota; class Hadarchaeia; order Hadarchaeales; family Hadarchaeaceae; genus Hadarchaeum. The sequence goes on along the minus strand of CAYUMT010000036.1, from coordinate 7,103 downwards.
GTCCCGACCGCACCGCTCATCTTTCCCACGAGCAAACGTGGCTTAAGCTGGGTCAGGCGCTGGACGTGTCTGCCAATCTCAGATGCCCAAACCGCGAATTTCATGCCGAATGTCGTGGGCAATGCGTGTTGGCCGTGAGTCCGCCCGACCATTATGGTGTACTTATATTTCGTGGCCTTTTTGAGCAGAACCCTTAGAAGCCCGAGTAAATCTGCCTCAATTATTTTTATTCCATCCCTGAGCTGGAGGGCCGTTGCCGTGTCGAGGATGTCGTTGCTGGTAGCGCCTAGGTGGACGTATTTTCCGGACTTGCCGGATGCCTCTGCCAATGCGAGTACCAGTGCCATGGTCTCATGCTGGACATCCCTTTCGAATTCATGTATGCGTCTTATGGTGACGAGCTTGATCGATGACCTCTCCGCGATTCTGGCTGCGTCTGCTTTGGGTATCAAACCTATTTTTCCCAGCACTTTCGCCAAGGCAGCCTCCACATCCAACATCCGCTGGAAGCGGGTCTTGACTTCAAAAATCTGGCGCATATTTTTGCTGCCGTATCGCCACTCAATTGGATGAACGGGCACCTTATCCCCTAATCGACAGTTTTGGGAACAGAATAAAGCTTTGCGGTTGGCAATCCTCCGTTGAATTATCCGGAATTGTACAGAATTTCGCGCCTTTTATTCAGGCTTGCTGGGTTGAAAAAGACCCCACATGGACCATTCGATGGTTCAACGGGTAAGATACACCAAAAAGTGAGATTTATGGTTTTGAATTAGACGGCGGACAACGTGCGAACTTATCCCACCAATAAGGATGTTTTTTCCTGCGTTTTAAAAATTTCACCAACTCTCCCCTGCCATATATCTTCAACGCATGAAATTTAATTTTTTTGTTTCAGATGGAATAAGATGGTTTAAAATAGCCACTGGAAGTTACCACCATCAAATATCCATTCCTGGAGGTTTCTCCCTTGATTCGTCCTTCTCAACCTGGCGTTTGACACTCCGCGCGATCTCGGCGCCGATGTACGGCACCCGCGCCAGATCCTGCTCGCTGGCCCGTTCGATGTCGGACAGCCTTCTATAACCGGCCCTGAAGAGGCTCCTTCCCCGCACACGCCCTATCCCCCGCAGCTTTATCAGCTCCAGCAGCTCCTCCCGGACGCCGTGCCTGACCCGATTATGGAGCTTTCGGACGGAAGCCAGCGCGGGCTTGACCCTGAAGAGGCTCGCGAGTTCGTGCGCAGCATAAAGCAACCATTTCGCCGTGTCGGCGGACCTCCTGATGTCCCCGGCCCCTACCCTGAACCTCTCGTGTATGTCGTCCTCCCGAGACTCGTTAATCCACATCTGCAGCATCTGCGAGGTCTTTAGCTCCGCGAGAAGTCCCTCGAACTTCTCCGGATACCTGCGCTGGTCGGGAATTGGCGTAAGCAGCTCGTCGGCTCGTTCGAGGTACAGGAGCTCAAGCTCCTCGTAATCGCCCTGCCTGAGGTAGAGGAGCCCCATGTCGGGCGCGTGGCAGATCAGCTGGAGCAATCCCAGCTCCGTCGCCCCTTTCGAGGTAATCCCCTTTATGCCGTCGCGCAGGACCACGGCAGAAAGCGGGTCTATGTAGAGCATGGAAACGCGCTCGCCGAATGGGGTAGCGAGGATGAGCTCCCCATCCCTGCGGATCATCTCCTCCCTCTCGAGGAAATCCAGCACCCTCTGGACCACCCTCTCCACATCGCCCGTCCCGTACTGGTGGGCGAAGAATGTGTGATCCATGAAGTCGAGCAGCCCATCCTCATCGTTAACGTATCCCGCGGCGATGGAGGCGAGCACGTGCGTCCGGAGGGCAGGCTCGGTGGCCAACTTCGAGGTTATCCTCTCTGGCTCGGCTCGGATGAACTCCTCAAACAACGCCTCGACCTCGCCCTTCCCCTTTGCGATAACGACCGCTTCCCCGTATTCGTCGTACTGCGGCCGGCCCGCGCGACCCGCCATTTGGTGAAACTCCAACACGGGTATGAAGACCAACCCGTAGGGTTCCACATAACGCCTGTAGTCGCGGATGATCGTCCTGCGAGACGGCAGGTTAACCCCCATCGCTAACGTTGGGGTGGCACATATCACCTTTATCAAGTTCCGTCTGAACGCATCCTCGACGGCTTTCCTCTGGGCATGGTGAAGCCCAGCGTGATGAAAGGCCGTGCCCATACGAACGCAGTCAGCAAGTTCACGGCAGGTCCGGGATGGCTCCCCCAGGGCGGTTTCGACGACCTTGGCGACATCAACCAGTTTTTCTCGCTCCGCAGGCGAAAGATACTCCATCACGTGTCTGGCCAACAGCGTTGCGGATGCCTGGGTCGAGCGCCGGGTGCTTACGAATACCAGCGCTTGTCCCTTTTCCCGCACCGTATCAATCGCGAGGGCTGAGAGATCGTCCTCCGCCTCAAACTTTATCGTGCGCTTGCTGCCATCATCAAATTTTATCCTCCTGTTGTGGTACACGCCATTTTTTAGCGGGACTGGACGCCATTCGCTCTTGACGAGCTCTGCATTAAGCCACTCCGCCATCTCGTCCGCATTTTTAACTGTTGCAGAGAGAGCGAGCACCTGAAGTCCCGGGTTTACCTGCTTGAGCCGGGCCGTCAGCACCTCGAGCGTCGGACCGCGCCCAGGGTCATTGATCAGGTGAACTTCGTCCAGTACAACTACCGATACGACATCTGCGAGCCACTTTGCCCGGTGCCGAAGAAGCGAGTCAACCTTCTCGGAAGTCGCGACCAGTATGTCGTAGTAGGCGATCCTAGGATCCACCGTGTCATAATCACCCGTGCTTATCCCGACCTTCACGCCGATCTTACCGTACTTTTCCTTGAACTCATCGTGCTTCTCACTAGCAAGCGCTCGCAGCGGCACGATGTAGAGGCACTTACCACCTCCCCTGAGCACGGATTTCAGCATGCAGAACTCGGCGATGAGGGTCTTTCCCGCTGCAGTCGGTACGGCAAGGACGAGATTTTTCCCGTCCAGTGCCCCCTTTTTCACCGCATCTATCTGGGGGGGATACAGGCTGGTTACACCGGACTTTTTCAGCACATCTGCAACTTGTTCCGGCAAGCCATATTTCTTGCAAATTTCCTCGACATTCATCAAATTCAGGCCCAACCCTCTAATTCCAATTTTCTGGATTGAAGCTAATACCCTGAATAGGTTCCTTTTCTTTTTATTATAGCCCATACATTACTTCGGGCGCTAATGTGTCAGAAGCTAAAGTTCACCGAGCGATACTGGATAGGATAAACTCCGGGGAACTGAAAACCACAAAGGAACTCATGCGGGCCAAAAATTGGGCGTGCCGTAAGTTCGGTTTGGAGAGACCCCCAAGCAACTCTGAAATTTTGGCGGCCGCAACGCCTGACGAGAAGGGCAAAGTACTCAAGCTGCTCAAGCTGAAGCCTGTGCGGTCCATCTCGGGAGTTTCCGTAATAACGGTCATGTCCAAACCCTTTCCCTGCCCAAAGGATGAGCCGTGCATCTATTGCCCGGGAGGCCCGAACCACAACACCCCGCAATCGTACACAGGCAAGGAACCTGCGGCCGCAAGGGCGCTCCAGCATAACTACGATCCGTACGGCCAGGTGAAGAGCAGGATAGAACAGCTCCGCGCGATTGGTCACGATGTCGACAAAGTTGAGCTTATAATCTTCGGCGGCACTCTTACCGCATATCCCCAGGAGTACGTAGAATGGTTCGTGACGCAGTGTTTAAACGCGATATCGGACTCGAACGCGAGCAATATTGCAGAGGCTCAGTTAATTGCCGAAAATGCGCCCATTAGGATCAGCGATATCACCCTGGAGACCAGGCCCGACTGGTGCAAGGATACGCATGTAGACTTTATGCTAAAGTTGGGCGCAACTAGGGTCGAGCTGGGTGTGCAAACGATTTACGATGATATCTATGATAAGGTTGGTCGCGGACATACCGTCAAGGATGTCGTCGACGCCACTAGAATTGCCAAGGATGCAGGATTCGCCGTGGTTTATCACTTGATGCCAAGCCTCCCAGGTTCAAACTATGACCGGGATTTAGAGATGTTTAAAAATATTTTCAAAGATGAAAATTTTAAACCGGACGCACTCAAGATCTATCCCACGCTGGTCATGCCCGGTACAAAACTGCATGAGATGTGGCAGCGCGGCGAATATAGGCCGTATCCATTCGAACAGCTTGTGAGTTTAATTGCGGAAGTTAAGAAACTGGTGCCTAGATGGGTAAGGATTCAGCGAATACAGCGCGACATCCCTTCAAACTTGATAGCCGATGGTGTAAAGCGAGGCGACCTTAGGACGTTGGTTCAGGAACGACTTAAACAACAGGGTATCCGCTGCAAATGCATCCGGTGCCGCGAGGTCGGTCACTTAGGTTATAAATTAGGATTGGAACCAAGCCCAGGTGATATAGAAACTTTGGTCGAAAAATACGATGCTTCCGAAGGCGAGGAATTCTTTATTTCGTTTGAAGATGTGAAGCAAGATATCTTAATCGGGCTTCTAAGGCTGAGAAACCCATCGGGAAAAGCTCATAGGACTGAAGTTAAATCCAACAGAGTGACGTTGGTACGAGAGCTGCATATATACGGGCCACTCGTACGGGTAGGCAGAGAAGCTGATTTAAACGAGTGGCAGCATCGGGGTTGGGGCGAACGTCTGATGCAAGAGGCGGAACGGATATCCAAAGAGGAGTTTGACGCGCGCAAGATCATTGTGCTCTCCGGGATAGGGATACGGAATTACTATCGACGATTTGGCTACGAGCGGGAAGGGCCTTACATGGCGAAGGAGCTATGACAATGGGTTAATATCAGAGTTTCTTTATGAAAGCTAATTTTTGAAAATTTATTAAATAAAAAAATTTAATGTATAAATTGATTGATCGAATCATTAAAAATGTTAAAGCAAATCCTAAATACATCTTCGAATTAGCTTTTGGAAAGATTTATAAAATTAAAACCTCTTTTAAAAGTGGTTGGGGGAGCCATATAAAAATGGCTGAGAGGGTGGCTAAATTGCCATCGACCCCTTGAACCTGATCCGGATAATGCCGGCGGAGGGATACCGTGAATGAGAAAACATCAATTTTCAAAAAAGATGGAACAAAACCTAAAATAATTTCCATCTCGTTTCCTCCAGAATGTGGTCCCGAACCCGTTACACAAAAGGTAAGGACGCTGCGATTTTTAGATTACTTCGTGTTATGGTCAAGCCTAGGCGTTGGACTGCTCGTTTTTTTAGCAGGATCTTACCTCGTCCCGAGTTTAAGTTTATTTGAAGTCCTTATGGTATCACTTGCGGGTTCAATCATAGGCAGCCTGCTTTTAGCCTCGGCTGGCCTCATTGGAAGCAAATATGGAGTTCCAACAATGGTCAGCCTTCGCGCCGTTATGGGGAAAAGAGGTTCTTTTATACCCACTTTCTTTAACATTATTCAGCTTGTAGGTTGGACAGCCTTTGAATTGATGATTATGAGCCAAGCTGCGAAAAACATCTCTGGCACATTTTTCGGTGGGTTTACTATATATTTCTGGGTCATTGTATTCGGCATTTTCTGTGGCTTGCTTGCGATAGGTGGGCCCCTAATTGTTATCAGACAATGGTTGGAAAAATTTGCAGTTTGGATTATATACGGTTTAGCAATCTGGATAACTTTTCAAGTTTTCTCCCATCCCAACATCATGGATTTGTTATTTGAACCAGGCGATGGCTCCATGCCTCTCTTACTCGCGCTTGATCTGGTTATCGCGATGCCCATATCATGGTGGCCCCTAATCTCGGACTATAACCGTTTTTCAAAGACCGAAAGAAGCGCATTCTCGGGTACATTTCTTGGATATACTTTCACTAACACATGGTTCTATTTTTTGGGCGCGGCACTAATAGTTGTTTTAGGTGCAAAAGATATCATCTCTTCAATTCTTGGATTGCTATTTGGGTCTCTAGCGATGGTCCTTATATTGGTTGACGAAACAGATAACGCTTTCGCGGACATCTACTCATCCGCCGTTTCATTTCAGAATATATTTCCAAAAACAAAGCAATGGAAGTTCATATTCTTGGTCACGGGCATCGGTATGGTTTTAGCATCTACGCTACCGCTGATGCAATACGAATATTTCTTACTGATGATAGGCGCACTTTTTGTCCCACTTCTGGGAGTACTTTTTTCAGATTACATTTTGGTAAGAAAACAAAATTATTCTATAAATGAGTTTTATGAAAAGGCGGCAGGTGCAAAAATCAAAGCCATTATTTCGTGGTTGATAGGTATTGTCGTGTATTTCTTAATTTATAGTCAATACCCTGCAATTGGTGCTAGTTTGCCAGCGTTCGGAGTTTCAGCATTGTCTCATTATATATTTGGAAAATTGAAGTAGCTTTCTCTCAGGTCAAGTTGACAATTTTTCCAAATCATCATTAGTATAAGCGACGAATCCGAAAACTTTATTCTCCAACTAGAATAGTTCGTTTTAATATTTATAGAAAAGCTCCATAAACCGCGATTATTATTTTGGCGTTTTCAATAAATGAACAAAGGGTGACTCGGGCTCGTCCTTGACCGTGCTGTGCACTATGAAAGTTTCAGTTTCCCTAACGCCCTTTAGACCATGTATCCGCTTGACCAATTTAGTCAATTCCTTGCTGCTCCCGACAAGGGCCCCTAAAACTGCACTATATCTGCCAAACAGGCGGTAGAACTCAGTGATCTGGTGCAACCGCTTGATCACAGCCTCGTTTCTTCTCCTCAGCTTGCTGTCCGGGTCCTCACGCAGCAGGATGTAGGCCTTTGTCCCCAGCCCGAACTTCTCGGGATTCAATTTAGCGTTGATGGACGCGATAGTCCCGTCCACTTTGAGCTGTTCGATCTTTTTCGCCACAGTTTGCCTTGATGCCCCTATTCTCTCCGCAATACCCCTGACTGGTTGGTCGCTATCCTTAACCAGCTGAAGCAGTATCTTCCTCTCCAATCCCGTTATTTATGACGCTTAACATTTTGTTAATATGTAAAGTAAAGATTCCAAGTTAACATCTCATCTTAGGTTGACATCCCTATTAT
>CAYUMT010000035.1:1904-15092 GCA_964446015.1 Hadarchaeota archaeon (SeqCode) | reverse complement strand
CGATATACGGAAGCGAGATACCTATGATATCATCGATACTTCGGTAACCCTTTCTCTCCATGAAAGTCGTCAATCCTTTTGTAAGATCCTTAGCAATTTTGAAGCCGCGCAACATCACAGCGGTGCAAATCTGAACAACGCTCGCGCCGACCATCATGTACTCCAATGCGCTTTTATAGTCGGTTATGCCCCCTATGCCAAATATCGGTATATCCACAGCCTGGGCTATCTGCGCAACACAGCGAAGCCCAATAGGCTTAATCGCAGGACCGGATATGCCGCTAAGGATCCCTTTCCCGCTAACATCCGTGGAAAGAGGTATTCCAGTTTCGATGTCGATTCCACCTAATCCCAAAACGGTGTTTATGGCAGATATGCCACCCGCGCCTGCCGTTTCGGCCGCTTTCGCGATCATGGCGTGATCTCCCTCCCTCAAATTTGGTGTTAATTTGGGGATTATTGGCAGGCTACAGTTCTCCTTGGTTGCTCGAACTACTTTGTCAACAAGTTTTGGGTCATGGCAAATAACTCCTGCAGATATCTCTTTTTCATCCAGTATCACCGGACATCCGATGCTAAGTTCAACTGCTTCTGCCCCACATTCTTCCACAGACCTAGCAAGACGGTTCCATTCGTCCAAATTTCGCCCCATCACGCTTGCAATGATTGTCAATCCCGCATTTTTCGCTGCTTTGACATCTTCTTTGAACTTTTTCACATCGAGAACGGGTTGACTGGGCCCTATATTCTGCAGATTATCACGTCTTGGCGAACTCAGTGGATAGATATATGTGGTGGGCAATGTGGAAAGCGGGTGTCCCTCCAAAACAAATGTTTTCGTGACTAATCCTGCCCATCCGGCGTCAGCTATTTCTTGGGAGTAATTTTTGATATGCCCCATTGTGGTGGTTAGTTGCCCCGAGGCAATCAAAAAAGGATTTTTAAATTCTAGTCCAGCACATTCTAAGCTTATGTCCACCATTTTTATCCCGATTTCATTAACTTACCCAAAATATAAAAATATTAACACAAATTTTTTATCCGGCCGTATGCAAAACTACCTTAAAACATTTATATGCGTTTTTTGTATTTCGTTATTTGTAAAGGCGTATAAAAAGTTTTTAAATGTGTTTTTGTGGTACGAAAAATTTATAAACAAAATTGGAAATTTTACTAGGGATAAATATGGGATATCCAGAATTATTTGGAAAAGACCTTATATCAACACAAGATTGGTCGAGAGAGGAGTTGGATATTGTTTTGGATCTCGCGAAGAAATATAAACAAAAATATTACACAGGTAGCGTCCCAGAGGTGCTGAAAAACAAGACGTTTTTCATGCTTTTTTACAACACCTCCACTAGGACTAGGGCGTCTTTCGAGGCAGCCATGACCGCTTTGGGAGGCCATGCTCAGTTTATTGACGCCCGCACGACTAGGGCCGGAGAAGGCGAGATTCCTAGGGACATTGCCAAGATGTATGAACGCTATGGTCACGGGCTCGGCATAAGAATTTTGGAATCGGCTGTTAACTATGAATATGGACGTGGAGCCAAGCTGATAAGGGAATGTGCTGAGCATGCAAAAGTCCCCGTTATTAGTATGGCCGATGACAAGGACCACCCGACCCAGGCATTGACGGATATGATGACGATACAGGAGAAGTTTCCAAAGTATGAAAAGAAGAAATTTGTCATATTGTGGGGATATTCGACCAATATTAGATCGTGGGCCGGAATACAATGTGACATGTTGCTAGCTTCTAGGTACGGTGTAGACATAACCTTGTGTTATCCTCCAGGTTTCGATGTAGATGAAGAGGTGGTGGAACAAACAAAGAGAAATTCTGAGGATAGCGGCGCTGATTTTGAAATATCTCATGACCGTAGAGAGGCATTGGGAGGAGCGCATATGGTGTTTCCCCGTAACTGGGCCAGCCACGAATGTTATAGCGTGGGGCTGAACAACTTTGGCAAGGAAAAGGAACTGGCACTACATAATAAATTTAAAGATTGGACATTGACACAAGAACTAGTCGACTTAATGGACAAGGATTCGAGAATAATGCACGTGCTGCCGGTGTTCAGGGGTGAGGAAGCAACTGATGAAGTTATGGATGGACCCCACTCGGTTGTATATGATCAAGCGGAAAACAACCTTTACACCAGGATGGCTGTTCTTGCACTAACAATGGCAGGAAAATGGTGAGGTGAATAAAATGAAAGAAAAATCTACAAAAAGCAAGAAATCCCTAATCGGCAGGGATTTCATTTCCTTGGCTGACTTTACGGCTGAGGAGCTCTTTCAGTTATGGGATAAAGCCGCTGATTTAAAAGAGAAAACAGGGGAAGGTCAGCCACATCCGTTGCTGACAGGAAAAAGTTTAGCCATGATATTCGAGATGCCCTCTACCAGAACTAGGGTCTCTTTCGAAACGGCTATGACGCACCTAGGCGGCCACGCACAGATGATATCCTCGGAACAATTCTGGGGTAAAAAGCGTGAGTCCATTAAAGATTCAGCTTCCGTGTTTAGTAGGTATGTTGATGGCGTGATGATAAGGACCTTTGATTTTAGGGATATAGCGGAGTTTGCTAAATATGCATCAGTTCCGGTCATAAACGCTTACTGCGACCGTGAACACCCATGTCAAGTTATGGCTGATTTTCTAACTACCAAGGAGAAAAAGGGAAAGCTTGACGGAATAAAGACGGCGGTCACATGGGCACCAAAGTCATGGAACGAGTCACTTGGCATAGTCAACTCGACTCTTTACGCTGGTTCGAAGGTAGGGATGGATGTAGTCGTTGCTTGCCCGAAGGGATACGAACCCGATCCAGATGTAGTTGAGACGGCTAGAAACGAAGCAAAGAATAGCGGGTCTGAAATTATAGTTACCAACAATTTAAAAGAGGCCTTGGATGGGGCCGACGTCATTCACATAAAATCTTGGAACCCGCACGAGATAATTAGGCTTGGCATGAAAGGTCTTGATGCGATGACGCCACATAGGAAGGAGCCGGAGAAATACAAGAGCTGGCTGCTGACACCAGAGATGGTAGATTTAGCCAAGAAAGGCGTTAACATTCAACATGCGCTACCGGTCGAGAGAGGCATCGAAGCTCTGGACGAGATCCTGGACGGGCCCAACTCCGTCATATACGATGAAGCTGAGAACAGGATGCACGCTCAGAAGGGAATTCTTGCGGAGATAATGAAGAGCGATTAGAAAGTGAAGTGTAAACGTGTCCAATATAAATCTGCAAAAAAAGTACGAAGAGTACATCAGAAGAACTCCAAAAAATAAAAAGATACATTCCATTGCTAAAAAATATCTCCCCGGAGGCGACACCCGCAGCATAGCCTATTTTCATCCATATCCAATTTTCATGGCGAGAGGAAAGGGCTGCTACATTTATGATGCCGACGGTAATTCCTACATAGATTTTCTTAATAACTACACTTCCCTGATACACGGTCATGCGCATCCGAAGATAATTGAGGCTGTAAAATCTCAACTTACAAAGGGTTGGGCCTGCCCAGCGGGCTTGGAGGGTCAACATGAGCTGGCCGAGATAATGTGCGAAAGGTTCCCGTCTTTAGATAAAGTTAGGTTTTGCAACTCTGGTACCGAAGCCACGATGTTTGCCATGCGAGCCGCAATGGCCTATACTGGCAGAGAAAAAATTCTCAAAATGGAGGGCGGATACCACGGCACCTGCCCCTCTTTCGAAGTAAGTGTACACCCAGATTTGGAAAAGGCAGGGCCGCCTGATAGGCCCGTAAGCGTCCCAGAAACACTCGGGATTCAGACGAACGCTGTCAAGGATACTTTAGTTACTCCATTTAACAATAAAGAGGTCACTGAGAAGATTGTCAGGGAAAATAAGGATAGCTTGGCGGCAATCATTGTCGAGCCAATAATGGGCGTAGCTGGGGCTATACCGCCGAAAGATGGTTACCTGGAGTTCCTCAGGGAAATAACTCATAAATATAACATTTTACTCATCTTCGATGAAGTGCAAGCAGCTAGGTTAAGCAAAGGTGGTGGGCAGGAATTCTTCGGGGTCACGCCCGATTTGTCGGCTTTTGGTAAGATAGTAGGGGGTGGTTTTCCTGTGGGTGCATTTGGCGGCCCTGATGAGATAATGGAATTATTTTCGCCTGAAAGGGAAGGATTCATACCTCACTCTGGAACATTTAATGGGAACGCCATAACCATGGTAGCTGGAATTGCTGCAATGAAACTTCTAACGCAAGCCGCTATTGACAAGATAAATTCATTGGGTACTCAGTTGAAAAATAAAATTGAGAAAATATTCGAAGAGGAAAGAATAATTGGCCAAGTTACTGGTGCAGGGTCTTTGTACAATGTACACTTCACATCTGAGGAAGTGGTGGATTATAGAAGCGCGGAAACTTCAGACAAAGAAGCTAGAAAGTATCTGCACATATCTTTACTAAACAAGGGCATCTTTATTGCACCGAGGGGATTTTTCAACCTATCCACGCCATTGACCAAAAAAGAAATAGTAAGGTTTGCTGAATCGGTTCCGATCGAAGGCTTAGCCTCGGTTTGATAATTTGGTGGATATTTAAATTGAAATTAACTAAAATAAAACTGATATAAATGTCAGCAAAGGGTAGGACACCATGCCTTTACGCAGTGGGAAAATCTGTTCCTAAGATAGATTCACTTGGCAAAGTTACTGGAGAATCTAAGTACGGTTTTGATATCAAGTTACCAGGGATGCTATACGGGAAGGTACTTAGGGGTCCGATAGCTCATGCATGGATAAAGGGAATAGATGCCTCCAGGGCTGAGAGGCTCCAGGGAGTAAAAGCGATAATAACTTACAAGGATGTTCCGAGAGTACTCTACAATCCAGGCCCACATGCCACAATGGAGCCTAGGGATAAGTTTGTGTTGGACAAAAAGGTTCGCTACATTGGAGATGAGGTTGCAGCAGTAGCAGCTGTGGATAAGGACACCGCTGAGGCAGCGCTTGAGCTAATAGATGTTGAATATGAGGAACTTCCAGCGGTTTTTGACCCGATGGAAGCGATAGAACCTGATGCACCGAAAATTCACGATGCAGAACGCAATATTTGCGGTACTATTGTAAAGGATTGGGGAAATCTGGAGAAGGGATTTAGAGAGGCGGATTTTATATTCGAGGACAAGTACAAAACCCAAGCCGTGCATGCCTGTCCTATGGAGCCTCACGCGTGTTTGGCGAGCTATGAGTCAGGGAACCTCAGAATTTGGTCAAGTATCCAAACGCCTCATCCATACAGACACAAAATATCTAATATTTTTGGTATTCCGGAGAATAATGTCAGGATTACAACGGCTTACATAGGGGGGGCATTTGGAAACAAGGAAGATCTCATTATTGAGCCCGTGGCTGTTTTACTGTCAATGAAAACAAATAAACCTGTAAAGATGGAGTCAACTAGGAAGGAGGTGTTTTTAACTACTAAACGCCACCCCTCCGTTGTTGAACTTAAGACTGGAGTTAAACGTGACGGTACTCTAACGGCCAGGCAGGTAAAAGGTATCCTTGCGGCCGGGGGTTATGCCTCTCATGGTATTAACGTTGCTGCTACTTTTGCGGCTGGAAGTGTGGGATTAGTCTCCCTATACAAAACACCAAGTTTCAGAGCCGAGGTTAATGTCGTATATACAAATACACCACCTTCCGGGGCTTATCGAGGTTATGGTAATCCCCAGGGTGCCTTTGGTCTTGAGTCCCAGTTAGACCAGATAGCTGAGGAGCTGAGTATTGATCCAATAGATCTTAGATTAAAAAATTGCATACAGGCTGGGGACATAGATCCAGCGACTGGGTTACGGATAAGGAGTTGCGCCATTAGGGAGTGTGTTGTGAGAATAAAGGAAGAAATGAAATGGGACGAGAGGCGAAGGAATAGGTCAAAGCAAACTGGAATAAAGAAAAAAGGTTGTGGTTTAGCTTTCTTGATGCATGTAAGCGGTGTAGCACCACCTCAAGACCAGACATGCTCAGCCTTGGTCAAGATTAACTCAGACGGCACCGTGGAAATACAATCAGCTTCAGTGGATCTAGGACAAGGATCAAATACTACCCTGATTCAGATAGCCTCCGAGGAACTCAGAATTCCAATGAGCCGTATAAATATAACAGAGGAAGCTGACACGATTTTTCCCTACGATAGGGGTAGTTACGGCAGTGGGACTTTGTACCTAAGCGGAGAGGCTGTTAGGCGGGCGGCTGCTTATGCAAAGGATAAAATTTTGAAAGAGGCATCTAAAAAATTAGATAAAAAAATTGACGAACTTTCGCTAGAGAACGGATTCGTCGTCGTAAAAAAGAAACCGAAGAAGCGAATTTCAGTAGGAGATGTTGTAAAATCAATGCCTGGAGGTGAGGTAATCGGCATGGAAATTTATAAGCCATCATTCAACGCTCCCAATTTTGGAGTTCAATGCGCTGAGGTGGAAGTGGACTCAGAGACAGGGGCAATTTCAATTTTAAAACTGGTCTATGCGCACGATATTGGTAAGGCTATAAATCCGATGATTGTAGAGGGGCAACTTGAGGGCGGCATGGCTCAAGGCCTCGGATATGCTTTGACCGAAAAGCTTTTCGTTAATGGAAAAACTGGAGAATATTTTAACCCGAACTTTACCGACTACAGAATACCACATGCAGGAGAATATCCAAAAATCAAAGCAATAATAGTTGAATCCAAAGAGGATACTGGTCCCTTTTTTGCCAAGGGATGTGGAGAGTCATGTATAGTCCCCACAGCCCCGGCAGTGGCTAACGCTGTCTTTGATGCGGTGGGCATAAGGCTTAAGGAGATTCCCATAACCTCCGAGATGATTTTAAAAGCACTTAAAAGTAAATCCCTCTGAAACAACGCAGCGGTAAGATTAAATGTAAAATTTATTTTTTGAAGAGTTTCCTGAAAAAAACGGTTCAAAGTTGATTTTATCCAAAAGTCTTTTATCACACTAAAAAAGTTAAAATTTGATTAAATGGCTGAAGATCTAGTCAGTGCGCTGGCTGATTTGAAAGAAAAAGAAGTTTTGAAATTAGTGGAAAGCAAACTTAGTGCCAGCGAGGAACCCTCAAAAATCTTGGAGGATGTCCGAAAGGCCATGGAAATAGTTGGTAAACGTTACGAAAACTCTGAATATTTTATCTCAGATCTATATTATTCCGGGGAGATTTTAAACGAGATAATGGAGATGATTAAGCCCAAGTTAGCCGTAGTTGCGGAAGGAAAACATTTGGGCAAGGTCGTCATAGGCACCGTTTCTGGCGATATACATGACATTGGTAAAAATATTGTTACTTTTTTACTTGATGTAAACGGCTTCGAAGTTCACGACCTTGGCGTGGATATCCCTCCCCAGAAGTTTGTTGAAAAGGTAAAAGAGGTTAAACCAGAGGTATTAGCATTAAGCGGATTTTTGACTTTATCCTTTGATTCGATGAAGGAAACTGTGGATGCGATAAAGAAGGCCGGATTGAGGAACAAGGTTAAGATCATGGTCGGCGGCGGAGTACTTGATGAAAGGATACGGGAATACGTCGGTGCTGATGCCTTTGAGAGGTTCGCCAGTGGAGCACTATCTCTCGCTAAAAAATGGGTTGGGGGCAGTTAAGATGGGAAAGACGCCAGAGGAACTGTATAAAGAGAGGGAAAAGAGAGTAGAAGATGCAATCCGTTTGAAGGTGCCTGACAGGGTTCCGATTGCATTCTGTGACAACTTCTTTGCTTTAAAATATTCTGGAGTAACAGTTGAGGAAGCCATGAACGATTACGAAAAGGACTGTGCGGCATGGAAGAAAACGCAAATGGATTTTGAGTGGGACATGTTTTCTTACACCCCGGTTCACATTCCAGCGAGGGTGCTTAATTATCTCGACTTTAGACAACTAAAGTGGCCCGGGCACGGGATTGGAGGTAATTCGCCATATCAGTTCGTGGAGCCCGGCACCGGTTATGAAGCCATGCCGGCCGAGGACTACGATTGGTTCATCGACGACCCTTCTGATTACGTCTTGAGGAGACACTGGCCGAGAATATATGGAGCATTAGGACCATTTAGAAATTTACCACCAATACATAACATGGTTGGACATTTCGGATTGTTCGATATACTTCCAATTATGGGTTCACCAGAGATTGCCAGCGCTCTCGAATCTTTCATGAAAGCGGGGCGTGAAACCGGCAAATGGTTAAACGCCCATCTGCAATGCATCCAGGATTTGAAAAATATGGGCTTCCCGCCGTATTATTTGGCGTTTTCCCAATGTCCATTCGACTTCATCGCTGACTACTTGAGGGGAACTAGAGGAACACTGATAGATATGTACAAAAATCCTGACAAGCTCAAAAAGGCCATGCAGAAGATAATTCCGTGGATGGTAGATTATGGAGAATGGGGAGCCAAATTGACGGGTTGCCCCAGAGTTGTGCTCTTCTTGCACAAAGGCGCTGAAGGCTTCATGTCCAATGAACAATATGAGGAATTCTATTGGCCACCTTTGAGGGAGGTCATAGTAGGCCTAATCGAGAAGGGTTTGACGCCTTTTGTCCATACTCAAGGAATTTACACAGAAAGGTTTCAGATCATCAAGGATGTACCTAGGGAAAAGGTGCTGTTCCAAGTCGAGTCGGATATATTTAAAGCAAAAGAGATATTGGGCGACACAGCGGGCCTCACGGGGGGTCCACCGACCTCGCTTTTAAACGTGGGCACTCCGCAGGAAGTCAAAGATTACTGTAAAAAACTAATCGATATCGTCGGCGAAAACGGCGGTTTCGTAATGGGTTCTGCATTTCCACTTGTCACTGACAAGGTCGAGAACATACGGGCTTTAACAGACTTTACTAGGGAATATGGGGTATACAAGTAACAAACTAAATCAAATTTAGACCCTTACCAATTTTTTTCAGCGCGTCAATACAATAATCCAAATCATCCTTGGAATGTACTGCTGAAGGTTGGAGCCTAAGCCGAGCTGTTCCTCGAGGAACTGTTGGATAAATTATATATTGGCTGAAAATATTCTCCTCCTCATACAACCTCTTACTTAATTCGGCCGCAAGTTTCTCATCCTTAACCATAAGGGGCGTGATCGGCGTCTTACTGTTGCCAAGGTCGTATCCAAGCGCAGCGAGTTTCTCCTTGAAATAATTTGTATTATCCCACAAAATCTTAACTAATTCATCACTTTCTTCCAGCAATTCCACTGCCGCTATCGCAGCAGCGACATCCCCTGGATTCGCCGCGGAACTAAAAAGAAATGGCCTTGCCCTATTTTTTAAGAACTCGATAAGCTCTTTATCTCCCGCGATGTAACCCCCAACAACGCCAAAAGCTTTTGATAGAGTGCCCATTTCTATATCCACGCGGCCATGTAGGTTAAAATGGTCCACAATGCCACGGCCATGATCGCCCAGTACTCCTTCACCGTGTGCGTCATCTACCATCACGATCGCGTCATACTTCTCGGCGACTTCAACGATACCGGGTAATGGGGCGATATCACCATCCATGCTGAAAACACCGTCGGTAACTATCAATTTTCGGCGGGCATCCTTTTCCTTCCCTATAATTTCCTCTAATGCTGTAGCATTCAAGTGAGGGTATACATATCTCTTTGCCCTGCTCAATCTTGAACCGTCAATAATACATGCGTGGTTCAATTCCTCGCTAAAAATTGCGTCCTGTTCCCCCATTATCGCAGGTATTGTACCCGAGATGGCTGTAAAACCTGACTGGAACATGAGGGCGTCTTCTCTCTTCTTGAACTTCGCTATCTTTTCCTCGAACCTGTTATGCAATTCCAAATTCCCGGCAATTGCGCGGACGGCCCCTGCCCCCACACCCCATTCATCTATGGCCCTCTTTGCAGCTTCGACCAATCTGGGATGATTGGCCAAACCTAGATAATTGTTGGAGCACATGTTCAGGACCTTTTTTCCTTCCACAACCGTCCATGCGCCCTGTGCGGATTGTCTTGTCCTTACGCGGAGGTACAACCCCTGCTCCTTCAGGTTACTAAGCTCATCGGCCAAGAAATTCAATCTTTTACTCATTCTTCACCAAAAATTCATAACGCTGATACTATTTATTTAGTTTCACACTTGGGATTTTTTGTCATGATAGTTAAACCTGAGAATTTTTTAAAGAAAAAATCTAGACTTCTGTTTTGGCGGTTCTAGTAACCCGAGCGGCTTAAGTTTTTAAACTTCATTCCCAACAATTTTAAAGGGTGACGAAAATTGGAGAAAGTCGTTGAGAGGACGAATCTAATAGATGTGGCGTTGGGTAAAGCTTCACCTGATTTGGTTATCAGGGGGGGAAAATTGGTCAACGTGAACACGAGGGAAATTTACGAGACGGATGTGGCGATAAAGGGCAGGAGAATTGCAGCGGTTGGAAAACTGGACGATGTAGGTGATGCAAGGGTCATAAAAGCAAACGGGCAATTTCTTGTGCCGGGTTTTATGGATGCTCATTTCCACCTTGAAAGCTCAATGTTGACGGTAACGGAACTGGTAAAGGTTTTGGTTCCCAGAGGTGTCACGACCATCGCAGAAGACCCCCACGAAATGGCCAACGTACTAGGCATGAGGGGAATAAGGCTTTTCTTCGATGAAGCTAAGGGCGTACCGCTTAGGGTCCTTCTTCGCGTCCCGGGTCAGGTCCCTGCTGTAGCGGGAGTTGAGACTACTGGGGCGAGCATCAGCTTAGAGGAGACAGAGGAGATGCTCAACTGGGAGGAGGCCGTATGTCTTGCCGGTGATATAAATCCTTCCCTGATTTTGGGCAAGGATAAAACTCACTTCAAGAAAATTGGATATACAATTAATTTGAAAAAGACCATAGGCGGGCAGGCGCCTGGCTTAAGCGAGAGGGAATTAAATGCATTCATATCAGCCGGGCCTGAGGAATCTCATGTTTCAGCGAACGCGGAAGAAGCCCTCCGGAAGATGAAGCTTGGGATGAGGGCGATACTCACACCTAGGCCATTCCTGTTTGGGCCCAAGGATTTCGGAGATTTAGCCGAGATAATAAAGAAGCAAAATTTGGACACTAGGCTTTGTTTATTTTGCGTTGATGACAAGCAGGCTAACCTCTTGGTTGAGGAAGGCGGGCTAGACGACGTGATAAGGCTCGCAATAAGACAGGGATTTGACCCGATAGCCGCAATTCAAATGGCCACGATAAATGTAGCCGAACATTTCAGGATAAATATGGATTTTGGATCAATATCTCCAGGCAAAATTGCCGATATAGTTATCCTCGATGATTTAGATTCCGTTAGGGCGGATAAGGTTCTTGTCGAAGGAAAGGTCGTCGCTGAGGGCGGAAAGCTAACGGTACAAACTCGCCATTTTGCTTATCCGGACTGGTCTAAACAAACGGTCCACCTTCCTAGAAAGGTAAGTGCCGAAGACTTTGAGGTAAGGGTTGATAAAAGTCTCCGTAGCGTTAAAGCGCGGGTCATCACGGTCGGAATTCCGAAGAAGGAAGTTATAGAGGAATTGACCGTAAGCGACGGCGTGGTCTTACCGGACGAGGGAAGGGACATCCTGAACATAGCTGTAGTGGAACGTCACAAGGGCACGGGAAATATCGGGAAAAGTTTCGTCAGTGGGATAGGAGTTAAGGATGGCGCAATTGCATCTTCGGTGTGTCACGATGCCCATAATATTGTCTTGGTTGGGGCAAACAACGATGATATGGCAGTTTGTGTAAACAGGTTAGCGGAAATTCAAGGGGGCTTCGTTGCTGCCAAGGGCGGCCAGGTTATTGGACAAATTGAGCTACCAATTGCCGGCCTGATATCGGAGGAGCCATCTAATGTGGTTGCCAATAAATTAGAAAAACTTGAAAATATCGTTAAAGACGAGCTTAACTGTAAGCTTGAGCTTAGTCCGTTCTTCTGGATGGCAGTTACACCACTACCAAATATTCCAGAATTGGGTTTGACTGATAAGGGCCTATTCGATGCCCGCACCTTCAAGATGATAGACACAATAATAAAATCTTAGAACTTTGACCACTCCAAGGGCAATTTCGTGCTTGTCTCGTGGATACTCACCAATCGTCTCGTCCCTTTATGCCTTGCTTCACGCCGGGTAGTGATGGCCAGAGTTTTGAGATGAATTTCTTTGCCTCCACCTGGGCCTTTTCTAGGACGTTTGCATCGTCAATTGTTTTCAATCTTTTATCTTCCATGAGTATTCTTCCATCCACGATTGTAGTGTCGACGTCGCTCCCGTGGGCCGTGTAAACTAGGTTGCTTATTACGGTCTCCCTGGCGATCGGGAAAAATCGAGGTTTCTTTATATCAACCAAGATGATGTCGGCCTTCTTCCCCTTCTCTATGGAGCCAATTTCTTTTTCCAATGATAGCGCCCTTGCTCCGCCCAGGGTTGCTAGCTCGAAAACCTTTGTAGCCGGCATTATAGTGGCATCAAGCTTGTTTACTTTATGTAGAATCGCCGCTAGCTTCATGGCGTTGAACATATCCACCTCGCCGCTGGAGCCAGCGCCGTCCGAACCAAGACCGACGGTCACGCCTCTTTTCAGTAGTTCAGGTACTGGGCATATGCCATCGGCTATCTTCATGTTAGTTTTTGGGTTATGTACGACCTTCATACCCGTCTTCCGTATTATCTCTTGCTCAGCGTCCGTTAGCCAGCAACAATGGGCCGCGGATACGTCGGGTCCGAGAATGCCGACATCATTCGCGTACACCAACGGTCTTTTTCCGTGGATATCCTCCGCCATCTTCACCTCGCCTAAGGACTCATTGAGGTGGATATGGATCCCCACTTCATGTTTATTTGCCAATTCGCGGGTTTTCTGAAGATGTTCGGTGCTATTGTCAATCACGGTATGGATGCCGAATAGAACCCTTATCCTGCCGTTTTCAGCGCCATGCCATTTTCTTATTGCGGACTCAATGTTCTTCAGCTGTTCATCAGGATTTGCGGCATCCATGAACCTGTTTGGCCACCTTTCCTTGGGCTCCAAGTCAAAGACAAATGGGGCGGCGTTGGCGCGCAACCCCGATTGTTTTGCTGCTTTGCACATAACGTCAGGAAAGAAGTATTGATCCAGATAGCAGGTGGTTCCACTCCTTATCATATCTGCGTAGGTTAGGAGGTAGA
>CAYUMT010000035.1:0-1804 GCA_964446015.1 Hadarchaeota archaeon (SeqCode) | reverse complement strand
TCCAGATAGCAGGTGGTTCCACTCCTTATCATATCTGCGTAGGTTAGGAGGTAGAAGAGGTAGGTGTTTTCCTCTGTGAAGAAGAATTGGCCGGGAGCTATTACCTTTCTGTACCATTCCCACAGGGGCCTATCGTCTGAAAGTCCCTTGAACAGATTTTCAGAGCCATGAGTGTGACAGTTGACAAGGCCTGGTGCCACCGTTTTCCAGGTGGCGTCTATGATTTTGTCGGCTTTGTATTTCTTCTCAAGTTCATCGGTCTTGCCGATATCAATAATTCTGTCTCCGTTTATTGCAACGGCTCCGTTTTCTATAATTGTCCGAGCATCGCAAACTAAGAACTTGCTGTTTTTAATCAGTACATCCGCCATATCAATCACGTCAAATCTGGCAAATTATTATTTTTGAGTATTAGTATGGCTTTCGTAGGCCCAGATCCTCGAGTTCCTTCCACACGCTGTCGTATATGCCCTGCCATTCTTTACTCGGCTTTAGTGTCTTTAAGTCATAACACTCGGTGAAGCTCTTCCCCTTGGGTGGGTACTTCAACTTGTCTTCATACTTTGGAATTAGCTTCCTGACAATCTCGTTCGCGTCGCCACGCTTCAGCCCTGCCGATGCCCTGCAAACCTCGGCGCAAAACTTGTTTTCAAGGCCACTGCCATAGTTTGGGTATTTACATCCAGTGGGCCTTGTGCCGATCAATGCCGCGGCACCCGAAGCAATATCCGTAATAGCATATGCGGCTGTTTCGTGAAGAAGCATATCCGTGCAGGGACCGCTCACCTCGCTGTTGACTCCCATTGTCATGACGTGGGTGTTTCTAGTTTGGGCTTGCCTGCTGACGCTATCCGCCCACAGGGCGTCCCTACCACATGAGCCAAGATATCTTATATCAAGAACCACGGTATCTAGGAAAGTGGCCATGTGTGTTGCATTTTCCAATATCGATGCAGCAACGGCCTCTAGCGCTGCGCCCTCTGGAGGTCCCGAATAACCGGCGATCATCGAGTGATATCCCGGGATAATAGCTGCTCCGCAGTTGATCGCGTGAGCCACTTTATGCAGAATCTTGTAGCCCGTTGTTAAAGGCGTAACGACCAGAGCCTCCACCACTGCCCAAGCGGGGTCGAATCCACCCGGTATGCCGAATCCGCCCAGCTGTCCGTATTCGGTTGGGCTGCTTTCTACAGCCAGCACCGGCATCCCTATCCTGTTCGCCCTCCTCAGCACCTCTCTTATCAAGGAGGCTTCGTAGGCCCCCAGCAGGGTCTCATATGGAGTTCCAGCCCGCGGGAACCTGCCGTGCATCGTTGAGGGTATCCCTCCAACTAGAATGTCAATTACGCGATGTTGTGCAATGCTTTGTACTAAAGGGATGTAGAGGTCTTCGGAAATTTCCAAACCCAGCGGTGACATTATCGTCGTTGGGATGGTTCTTTCCTCAGGTTTTCTTGAATTCATCACAACCTTGTTAGGGGTCAGTCCAATGTGCAGATTTGATGGTGATTCCTCCAGCACCGACCTGAGTTCATCCTCGGTGAACTTTATCACCCTGTCTGTGTCCACACAGAACATCCCGAGATCAACGGCCAACTCAAAGCCGGCTTTCCAGAAATCGTCGGCCAAACTATCGTCGGTGTTTACCGGATTCTCGTTATCGCAGGAGCCTTCGAGCCCGTGCTCTTTGAGCTTTTCCTTAATTTTGCTCGGTATTACTCTAGCTTCCCATTTTCTCCTCTCGATGATGGGCCCCGTTAAAGTTTTGTCCAGAACGTCCAAAAACATGTCTTTAACCATAAAT